>JANRLT010000008.1 GCA_033762255.1 Pirellulales bacterium
TTTTACAAACTTGTTGGAATGGTATTTGCGAGGTCACTACCCCTGTGGCTGGGAAGGTAGTTACCCTGACGGCAAGTGTATTGTGTATTGAGCATGTCGGTGTTGACTCGGTACAAAAATTTTGCAGCTGCGGCTGTATCAGTCGCAAGTGGGCGGAATTAGCGTGCCGGCGGTGACCTCCACGGCCACGACCGGGACGTCGCTGGTGACGAAGCTGATCACCCAGTGGAACTACGACGTGGCGGGGAACACGTTGTCGATGATCGAGCGGCCGACAACCGGCCTGGCCCGGGCGGAGTTTCACATCTATGACGACCTGAACCGCCACGTTGCGCAAATCTCCCCGCGGGAGGGGGTGACGTCGTTCACGTACGACGCCGCGGGGAACATGACCAGCCTCCGCGATCCGGTGCAGAATGTGACCGAATGGACGTTCGACCGCCGCAATCGCTTGACCGCCGACACGATCACGCTGACGGAAACGGACTCCACCAACAACTCGACGGGGGACATTATCCAGCGGCGGCGGCTGTTCGCCTATGATGACCTGGAGCGGGGTAGCCCAAGTAAAAAATCGGGTACCCAAGGAACTTGTTCCTTGGCCGCGCAGCGGCAAGAAGCATTTCTTCAAATTTTTCCGCTACATCCAGTGGGCTACTTGTGCTGCGCACACTGGAACAAGTTCCAGTGCAAACCACTCACCACGCCACCGCCGGCGCGGCGCAAGATGTCTTTACCCCACGGTTAGAGTACGACGCGCTCGCGCGGGATACCAAACTCAGCGGCCAGCGCGAAAGTCAGGCCGGCGCGCCCGTGGTGATGACACCGCGCTGCAAAATGAGCTGCGGCAGAACAGAGGGGAATTGCAGCGCCAGCAATTCCCTCGGCTAGCATTTTTCCCAGCAAATTCACTGGTTACGATCAGTGCACGCATGTTAAGCGGAGGGCATGGGATTCGAACCCACAACCCATTGCTGGGCATCTGATTTCGAGTCAGACCGCTGGCCAATTCGCTTACCCTCCGGATATCTCCGTTATAATCGACGCGCCGCCGACTGGCAAGTTCACACAAATTGGCCATCGTCCGCCATTTTTGGAAAAAATCACACAAAATCGTCCGCTCTTTGGCCTAAGGGGAAATAAACAATTCCCCCCAGGAGTAAATCGATAAGCGGTGGTTCTGCGGTTGAAGATTTCGGGGGGGCCGTGTTTTGTCAAAGCGATCGACTCGAGTCAGGCCGATCACCTGCTGGGCGCTAGCCCACGGTTTTTGCCGCTCTAACCGTGGACTAGCGCGAAATCTTGACACAGCGTTAGTAACACACCTTGACCCATTGGACCACGGCCACGCGCTCGGCCCGATATTTGGTGGCATAATAATGGTAAGGCTGGCCGCAATGGTCATAGCCGACCATCCGCGCCTCGTAAGGGACTTGCTTGGTGACATAGCTCACCACTTTTTTGTAGTGGCACGGCGCACCGGCTTGGACGTTTGCCTGGCTGGCAAATAATGCCCCCACGGCAACCACGGCGGCACAACCCAATTGCAACAACTTTTGACGGAACATGACTTGACTCCCTCGGGTAAAAAACGAACTGGTTGGTGTGATTTGGGCCACGTTGCCGCGGCCAACACCAAGGAGAACGTCTTTCCCGCCCAATTCTTCCCCGAAGCCACCAAAATTTTTTTTTCTTTTGCCGCGTCCCGGCACGGGGTTTTTTGTTAATTGAGGCCGTTAATTTGAACTACCCGCTGGCTTTCGATTTTTTGCAATGGAATAGGGAAGAAGCCGCCGCGGCACTCGTTTTCCGTAGTGTGTCCCGTTTTCCCCTTCCTCTGGACGAAGTATTTCTTGACGTTGGCAGCGTGGGAATCGAAAATCAAGTTTGTCGTTCCTATGAATTCGCTGACCCGCGGATTTAATCGTTCGTGGCCAAAGGTGCATAATGTTTAACATTTTCCAACTAAAAAAACTCGTTTTGCGGCTCCTCCTGCTATTGCCGGGTTGCTTATCGCTCACCGGCGACCTTGCCGCGCAAAATTCCCCGGCGGCGGGAACCGGCAAAAAGTACGCCATCCTCGTGGGTGTGGAGACTTACGATCCCACGTTTTTTAATGCGCTCAATTATGCCGAGGAAGACGTGCGGGAACTGGCCAGCGCGCTGGAAAAACTGGAATTTGACGTCACCCTGATGACCGCCCAGGCCAAGCTGCCCGCCCACAAGCCCAACACGGCCAAAAAAATTCTGGCACAGATCGCGGAGCGATGTAAAAAGCTTGAAGCGGCGGACACGCTGGTGGTGGCGTTGTCGGGGCATGGGGTGCAATTTACCAAGCAGCCGAAGCTGGAGGATGGTTCGCGGGAGAGCTATTTTTGCCCGGAAGAAGCGGATTTGCGCGATCTGGACAGCCTGGTTCCCTTGAGTGGCGTGATGCAATTGATCGCTCAGTCGTCCGCGGAGCGAAAACTGCTGATCGTGGATGCCTGCCGCAACGAAGCGGAGTCCGAGTTATTTAAATCGAGCAAAGAGCAGGAATTAGAGCCGGTCGGGCTGGTGCCGCGAACCGTGCCGCGGGGCATGCTGACCCTCTATAGCTGCAGCGATAGCGAAAAAAGCGTTGAACACCCCGAGCTAAAGCACGGCGTGTTTACTTTTCATGTAGCGAAATATTTGCGCGGCGAGGCGACCAACTATCCGGGCGATCAAATTAGCCTGACAGGTCTGGCCGGTTATGCCACGCGGGAAACGAGCGACTTTGTCAAAAAGAAGCTCGACCGGGACCAGACCCCCGTCCTGGTTAGTCCCACGGGGATCAGCGACTGGCCCTTGGGGATGCTGACGACCGGCAAAAGCGCGCTAGACGCGGAGGAAATTGCCCTGCGCAAAGAATTCGCCGCAAAGTTATTGGAAAAAATCGGGGCTAAAATCGCCGACACGCAGCGCGCATCGGCAGACTCAAACCAGGAAGATGGCGTTTCGCCAAAAACCTACGACGTGGAGCTAGCCTGGTGTTATGCCCAACTAGGGAACGAGGCCGAGGTGTTGCGGCGGATTGATCGGGGCTTTCCCGCTCCCGCGGCAGAAACCCCGGCCAATACTGCCGAGGAAAACGACGCTGCCCCGTTTAACGCCACGTTAGATCCTTCCCTGGAGGCCGCCGCCCGCGTCTTGGGCATCCTCAAGGCCCGCAAGCCAACGGCCAAAACAGAGGAGCTACTGGCGCGGATCATGTTGCTGGCGGGCAAATACGCGGGGGAAGCGCGGCGGGCATTTTTTGCCGCGGATCAATTTCAAGAGCGGCGGGCCGCCACGGATTTAGACCAGTTTCGCCGCGAGTTTGAATACCTGGTTTCCAAATTAACCGCCCGGGAATTGGAAGATTTCACCATTATTGGGGACTTTATCTCCCGCACGCCAACGACGGTGGAATTGCTCAAAAAAAATCCTCCCTTGGTTCAAAAACTGCGGGATGTTTACGCCCAGGCGGGAGGTGAATCGGACATCCCCACGAATCACTTGATCGTGGCAGCGCTATGCGGGGAGGTGGAGACGATGATTCGCCTGGTGGAAGAGCATCAGTTTTACTCCCATGGCTTTTGGTGCGTGTATCCGTTGGTGGAGCGACGGGAATTTGCCAACCTGAAGAAATTTCTGGCCGCTTCATCTAAAACTCAAAACACCACCGGGACCTTCAAAGGATTAAATGACTTGTTCCATGTGTTATGCGTGACCAATGCGATCCAAGCCTGCCTGGACGCCGGTCTGCGGCGCGAGGCGGCGGAACTGTATGAACAATTTGGCAAAAATCTGCCGTTGTTTGAGGGAGGCATGCTGGCGGATGGTTATCGCACGCGGGGGGGCATGGCTATCTCCCACGCGGCGAGTTCTTATATGCCTTTTTCCACCTCGCTATATGGACGCATGAATCTGCCCCAGGACTACGCGCGGGCGGAATTGAACCGCGAATTGCAGGCGAAACAGAAACTTAATCCGGATCTTGTCCCAGCGGCCCGGATCCGCGCGCTGGAGGCCCTCTTGGCGGGCCAGCCGGGTCTGGATGAACTAGACACGGAGGCCCAGATCGTGTTTATCGAAGGGTTGCTGCGGGATTGCTTTCCGCAATAGCGGCCGCGGGAGGGGGGGCAAACAAATTTGCCGGAGTGTGCCGGGCCTGGGCCAGACTGGCGACGGCGCCCGCCTCATCCCCCGCCGCGCGTTGATACGCGGCCAACTGCTCAAATGCGGCCGGTAGCGGCTGGCGTTCCACCGCCTGGCGCTGAGCGAGAATGGCATCGGGCAGACGGTCGAGCGCGGCATAGGCGGCGGCCTCGCGCGTGAGCAACTCGGAAGTTTCCTCGCCGGGGGGATAGGTCTCGCGCAGGGTCCCCAGGACCGCCAATGCCCGCAGGGGGCGGTTGAGTTGACGGTGCACATCCGCCAACTCCAGCAAGAGCGTCGGATTGCGCGGGCTTAGCTGTAAAGCCCGCTCATAATCGGCGCGGGCGGATTCCCACTGACCGCTGGCCTGGTTCGCCCGCGCGCGGACCGTCCAGGCCGCGACGCACTGGGGACAAAGGTCGACCGCCTCGTCCGCCAGTTGTTTTGCTTCCGCCAGTTGCTCTAGTTCTAAATATTTTTCCGCCACATGCGCCAGCAATTGCGGATCCTCCGGGGCGAGCGCGCGGGCTTGTTCGGCGGCGGAAAGGGAGCCAATTTTGTCTCCTTGCATCCACAATAATTCACTATGGTAATGCTGCGCTTGGGGGTCGCGGGGATTGGTTTGCACCGCCCGCCGCAAGAACCGCTCCGCGACGTCAACATCCCCCTTTTGCAAGGCATACAGCCCCCGTTGGGATAATTGGCGGCAACTGGCGACATCCGCCGGTACCGGCGTGCGCTCGCGCCACAACAGGCACCCCGGCTGGCACAGTCCCAACAATAATAGCCCGCTCCCCCACAGCAGGGGGCAGACCAAAAACCGATTACGTGGGAATGAATGCTCGGTCATGTGCCAAAGTTAAAGTTCAATTCCCCTGCGGCGCGGGCCTCGCTGCGGAAATTTTGGCAAAATGCTATCGCGGGGTGGAAAGTTTGACAAGACGCGTTCTCCGGCTATTTTTTCCAGGGGTCGCTCGGTTGACACGCGTTTTTTTGCAAAACGCCCTCGTGGGCGGCAATGACCTCTGGCTAAAATATGTTTCCGGTAACGAATTACCTGATATTCAGTGGGAAAGACGCGATGCAAGCAAATTTTGAGCAACTCGGCGTGACGTTTCAGTATCCCGACGGCTGGACGCTGGATAGCCAGGCGATTTTGGCCGGAGGACGGGAATTAACCGTTTATAGCCCGGGGGGGGCATTTTGGTCATTGGCCATTCATGACCGTCAAACCGACCCCCGCGCGCTCGTCGACGAATTTGTTAACACGATGCGTGCCGAGTACCAAAATGTCGACCATGAACTGCTGGACGAAAACGCCCCGGCACCCGAGGCGCTTGCCTGCGAAGTCAATTTTTACTGCCTGGACCTGACGATCACCGCCATTGCTCGCGTCTTTTGCGGGGCATGGGCCAATTATCTGGTGCTGTATCAGGCCGAAGATCGCGAATTTGCCCAACTGGCGGACGTGTTTGATGCCATGACACACAGCTTTGTGCGGGAAAGCCTCATTGGCGACCCGCGGCAGTCACAACCACCGGATCATCTGGCGGATGCGCTCGAAGAGTGAGCTAGCATTGAGTTAGGAAAGCAACTTGTAAATCAAATAATTTAATGGCCGCCAGGGATAGTTTCTTTAACGGACATTATTCACTTGCCAAGGCGGTGGCCAACTCTAAACGGACCGCGTGCCGAATGGGCCAGATCGCCGCCACCACGCCAATTATGACCGCCAAGAGGCAACTCCAAATCAACAGCGGCCAATGCAGGCTGAAGGGGACGGAATATCCCAAGATGGGTTCCGAGGTGCGTTGCATGATATAGGCGGTGACAACCCCGGCAAATCCGCCGATCAGGGCGCTGGACATGCCGATAAGCGCGGCCTGGATCATAAACAAATTGCGGATCTGCCCGCGGGTCATGCCAATGATCCGCAACAGGCCAATCTCGTGGGTTTGCTCTAATATATTCATGGTCATCGTGTTCACGATCCCAAAGGCGGCCACCACAAAGCCCATGACCAAGAGCAACCAGTAGGCCCCCTGGATGCCGGTGAGGATGTTATCCAGAACCTGTTTCATCTCATTAAATGACTTGAGTGTCAGGCTTTGTTCCTTGGCAAAGGGAGCCAGGCTGATCCCCAGGGCTTCGGCCTGTCCCGGCTTGGCGGTGACCAGGTACATATCGATATCTTGCAGGTCAAATTGCTCCCGCGCCACCTGGTCGGAAAAATAGAGCGTCATACCCCCGGGATTATAATCGCGCGTCAGGGCGGCAATCCTTAGGCGGGACTTTTTATTGTTTAGCTCGACGGTGATCTCGTCCCCGATTGCCACATTTGCCCGGTGGGCAAAAACCGCGCTGGTGATTACTTCGCCCGCTTCAAATTTGGCCGCCACGGCCTGCTCGTCGCTGGGGGCCACATCCAGGGGAAATTTTGCCCCCGGCTCTTTGCTGCGCACGATGGCCGTGACCGGCAACTCCGCCGCGCGGCCCCGGGCAAACTGCATCGTTTCCACCTTTTGGACCAAGGGATTAGCCCGCAAGTCGCTGGCAATGGTCGCCTCGGGCGTGGAGAGCGCCGCGGCGTTTTCGATGCCGTGCAGCGTACGTAGCGAATAGTCCCCCGGTAACGCCCGCGCGTACCAGTCTTGAACATCGTTTAAGTGGGTAATGATCGTATTTCCCGAGCCTATGCCGCTATTGACCGCCACAATCAGCACCCCCACGGTCAACACAGTCCGGGTATGCCGCCGCAAGAGTTGTTGCCGGGCGAGATTTTTCTCCACATCGCCCCCCACCCACAACAGGCGTGATAATCCCCCCAACAGCGGTTTGATAATCACCGGGACCATATACAAAAACGCCACGATCATCCCCAGTCCGCTGGGGATCGACCAAAAATGCGGCAACTGCCGCTGGATCACTAGCACTATCACCAGTCCGCAAACACCAAAGATCAGCGCCGCGGTAATTGCGTGGCGCAAGGGAATCTGGTCCGGTTGGTCTACGGGATTGGCGGATAGCCCCTCGGCGGGATGGATTTGGCTAGCGGAGCGGGCGGGGAGGTATGCTCCTAAAAGGGCGACCAGGGGGCCGGCGAGCGCGCCGATCACCAGTCCCGTCCAATCCAGCGGCACCAGTTGGGGCTGCATCTGCGATATATTTTGCAGCGTGGCGCTCAGAAAACTGGCTCCCCACACGCCCAAAGGGACCCCGATGAGGGATCCAAACACCCCTAGCAAAAAGCCCTCGCTCAGCATGACGCGGAGGATCTGGGAGCGAGTGGCGCCAATAGCGCGCAAAATGGCCAGTTGTTTGCGTCGTTCGCTGACATTCATCAAAAACGCGTTGAGAATCATAAAGCCCGCCATCCCCAGCGAGAGGGCCATGATAAAATCCATCCCCGAACTAACCGCTTTTAACGATTGGTCCCCCATTTCGCCCAAGCGGACGGGTTTGCGTAATTCCCAAGATTCGGGAATAAGTTGACGGATTTTTTGCAGAACGTCGGCCGCAGTAAGTAGTTTTTCCGCTGGTGGAACTGCGGCTACGGCAGAAGCAGGCTTATTAGCGGAGTCGCCCGGGACTGGCTCATGATCAGTTTGCTCCGGCCCCCCTTTTGTCGCCGCGGCTTCGATTTGGGCGGGAATTTCCAACCGCAACAGATCAATGTTTTCTCCACCGCCAAAAATCGCCTGATGATCCTCCAGGGTGAGCACCACGCTGGCGTTTTGCAGGGACATCAGGCTAAGATTGTGAAACACCCCCGCGCAGGTTAGCCGTTCTACTCCGCGACGGGTAAAGAGCAACACCTGCTCACCTGGTTTGGCTTCGAGGCTGGCAGCAATTTCTTCTTCTAGCCAGACGGGGGTCCCTTCCATATTTTCCGCCTGCCAATCCCCTTTGACCAGCTTCCAATAAGCGGAATCCCCCCCCTCCACCAGATCCACGCCGGAAATAATCGTGCGCAGCTTTTTGCCTTGCACGCGGATGGCCCCCTGCCCCTGGGCTATGGCAATCAAGCGCACGGGGAGTTGTTCGTACAGGGCATCTGTTTGATCCAGGGGAATTTTACCCCCGTCGCGATCCACGATCTCGTATTGCTCAACCCCGCCCGGCGGGGCCGATACCAAGGCATAAGCCCGCCGCGCGGAAGATGTGCCGATCCAGACCGCCACAATCGACGCGACCGCCAGGACAATGCTGGCCAGTGTTAGCAGCGTGCGCGCCGGGCGGCGGTACATTTCTTGAAGACTAAGACGCAACAGTGCCATGCTAGCAAACAGAAAAAGGTAAGAAGCGCGTCTGTCGCGAAAAAAATTAGTGGGCGACCAGTTCGTAAGAGGCCTCGGCCAAATGGCCATCCCGCACATGGATAATCCGGTCCGCCTGGGCGGCGACTTGTGGATCGTGCGTTACCATGACAATCGTTTGTTGGCCGTCATCCACCAATTTGCGCAACAGTTCCACGATCTGCTGGCCATTAACGCTGTCTAGCGAGCCGGTCGGTTCATCGGCCAGCACAATCGCGGGTTCAATGACCAATGCCCGGGCAATAGCCACGCGTTGCTGTTCACCCCCCGACATGGCACTGGGTAAATGATGCCCCCGCGCGTCCATATTAACGGAATGCAGGGCTAATTCGGCCCGGGTCAGGGCCTGATTGCGGGGAACGCCGTCCAGTTGCAATGGCAATGCCACATTCTCGACAGCGGTCAGCGTGGGAAGCAAATGAATGCGCTGAAAAATAAAACCGATTTTGCGGCGACGCAATAATGTTCGTTCATCATCGTTCATTTCCGCCATATTGGCGTCTTCCAAAAACACCTCCCCCGTGGTGGGGACATCAATAGCCCCCAACAAATTGAGAAGCGTGCTTTTGCCTGATCCGGAAGGCCCCATAATGGCGACAAATTCTCCGCGGTGAATCTTGACATCAATTCCGCGAAGGGCCGCCACCGTGACTTCGCCGACAACATATTCGCGCACCGCCTGGCGTACTTCCAAAATTGGACGTGTTGGTGGTCGTTTTTGCATGCTGCAAACTCAAGTTTATTGATGAAATGACAAAATCTGAATGAAAGACTATGAGCAGATCACTAGTAAACCACATATTCTAATCCAAACCAGACTTGTCGCCTAGCGACCGTGAGTATGGCAAAACTAGCTAAAAAGGGTAATTTGCACTGAATTACCGGGTAAGGATTTACATTGAACTCATATCCTACTAAGCGTATGCCAATCAGGACTGTTACCAGGTATTCAACGCAATAATGGAAGTAATTTACCCGAAAAAGCAAAAATTTTTTCGGCTTATTCCAGTTATGCCTGACATTTATCGTGCGCCGATGCTGTACTTTGGGCGGGCTGGATGAATCCCAAGAGACAAAAGGAACGTCCAGGCGCGCAGCGGGAAAAATTTAGTTGCTTAGATAATTATTTTACTTGGCAAATCAGTGGATTGCCACACATTTTAGCTATAGAGTAAAATTGCAAGTCTGCGATTGGTATTTGCCAATTTGCGCCTTTTTCGTTTTCAACTGGATACAGGAGCTATTATGACTTGGTTCAAAATTGCCGGGGTGGCCTGTTTGTGCGCGGTGTTGTTTATGGGCACCGCCCCCGCGGCAGAAAAGCCCGAACAGGCTGCGGCGGCTGGTTGGGATCTCAAAATGAAAGCCCTGGACGGTTCCGATGTCAACTTCGCCGATTATTCCGGCAAGGTTTTGCTGATCGTCAATGTGGCCAGTAATTGTGGTTACACGGGACAGTATAAGGCCCTGCAAGCCTTGCATGAAAAATATGGCAAAGAAGGCCTGGTGATCATTGGCGTGCCCGCAAACGACTTTGGCGCACAAGAACCAGGCAGCGACGAGGAAATCGCTAAATTCTGCGCGGATAAATACAACGTGTCGTTTGTCATGCTCTCCAAGGTTCCCACCATCGTCGGCGAAAACAAGATCCCGTTGTACAAAATGCTGACGGATAAAACCGCCAACGCTAAAACAGCGGGCGAAGTTAAATGGAACTTTACCAAATTTTTAGTCGGGCGGAATGGCAAGGTTCTGGCTCGTTTTGAACCCGGGATCAAACCCGAATCCAACGAGGTCGTCAAGGCGATCGAAGCGGAGCTGGACAATAAGTAGTCGATAACACGCTATCGCTCAGTGGCTTTACACCTTTGGCCAATTTGCCCCTTAATCGTACAATAGACTATTAAGGGACAATTGGCCATTAACTTTTATATGGTAAATCCCATCCATTCTAGTTGATAACACTTATGTCGCTTCTAAATCACTTATACTAAATGCTTGGACGGCCTCTTCGCGACTGGTAAAGACTTGCTCCGTGGTTAAACTTTGCGTATTCCAGACGCGCCAATCATTTTCGCCCAAGGAAACAAGGTACCAAGTCACTTGGCCGTCGATCAGCAAAACTTCCGAAGTTTGAATCAATTCATCTAGGGTTTCATACCCGCATTCCTTGGCAAATTGGGACGCCCGGGCATGATTGATATTTAACGTCCCCATATCCGGGTCTACGCTAGCGGCTCCCCCAACCGGGGCTGATTGGATTTTCAGCTCGGACAGGGATTCGATCGCTTGGATGGCCCGCTCGGGAGAGCCGGAACTTTCTAATAGCACTTGCGCGTGTTTTTCAATCTGCGCATTTTGCTGATCCTGTTCCTGCCATGCTTTATCATTTGGGGCGTCCAAGCGGGTAGCTTCTCCTCCCACCACCATTTCTTCAATCGTTTTCATGACTCACCCAGTACCTTGTAAAAAAACTAATGTTGCTCGATAAACACGGGATTACAGTCGGCTTCTTGAAAAATTTTTTCCGCGCATTCCAATCTGGCAATGGTTTGATCGGGGGACGTTTGCCGGGCCTCGACCACCATCAGTAACTGTCCATTGGCCACGGCCTGCTCATAATAGTCGGCGATTTCCTGGGGAAAGCCGCGATTTACCATGGCTCCCACCAACCCGCCCAAAATACCCCCCGTCCACAAACTGGTGCCGCCGGCAATGATCAACCCGATCCCCCCCGTGGCCGCTCCGAGCGCGGTGATGGTTAGTCCAAACAAAGAGACTCCCACCAGGCCTCCTAGGCTAGCGGCCACGGGAACGGCTTCCGCGGCTGTAGATTTATGCTGATATTTGCCAAAGTAATCTTCCTTGGTTTTATCAGAACAAATGATCGTGATTTCTTCTTCTCCAAAGCCCTTCTCCCTCAACTGTTCAATTATTTTTTGGGCAAGTGCCACATCCGATGCCACAGCGGTGCAGTAAACTTGACATTCTTGCCGCCGAATTTTCTCCGCCAATGTTGCCAACATAAATGCCTCTCGCGCGCGGGATAAAATTGCCTTTAGTATCAATAGCAAACCATATACCAAAATATCCCCACCGATCAGTTGTTGTTTGATGACCTAATTAACTTCTCGATCTAGATATCCGCCCGTGTTACGCCGCATGAAACGCCAATCTGGATTAAAACCTGCCATGATGTCCAATAAATTACTAACCCGCGGATTAAGCTGGCTAACTTCAAAGCAGACAAGCTTTCCAGTTAATTTTAGCTCAATGAAATATCCACCATTCACGTGAAATCTTTCTCTATCAGGAATTTCATCCACAGGATGGAATGGGAATTGCCGTCTGATATGTGAGGGGCATCACAATATATATTTTTGGAGATTCTGTCATGCGTAGGAAACTTTCACAATTAATATGCCTCAGTATGCTGGGCGTTTTGCCCGTTACTGTACTGGCACAAAATGCCACCCAACAACAACCTGCCGCCCAACCCGGCGCATTTCAACCAGGCGGGAATCAACCCGGTGGTCTACCCGGCGCGCCAGGGCGGCAACGCACCACTGCCAACAAACCGGTCCTCGGCGACCAAACCAATAATCGCGATCAGCAAATCGCCAGCTATTTGTTGATTTGCAATCATAAAGAAGTTCGGATGAGTGAATTGGCAAAAGCCCACGCCAAAAATAAGGAAGTTAAGGAATTCGCGGACAAAATGGTCCAAGAACACACCCAAATGGTAAGCACACTGCAAAGGCTGGGTGGCCAAGCGGGAGCCGGTGGAAGTAATTCTCAATCCGGCGTCAGTAGTGGCGGAAGCGACAGTGGCGGCAACTCTGGTAGCGGTAACTCCGGCACTGGAAGTTCAAATGGTGGAGCCGCGGGTGTCGGGGGCAATACACAAAACGGAACTCAGATAGGCGTCAGCGGAGGTTTGCCTAACGCCAATCAACCTGGCGGTTTACAAGTCCAAATCAATCGTGACCCGAATGAACGTCGCGAAGCGCGCGCCGAACGACGCGCTGATCGGGCTGGCGAAGCGGACGCTTTGGGGACGTCGGGAGGAGCCGCTGGTGGAGCCGCGGGTCAACAATTTGATTTCGTCTCCATCCAACGGGAAATTGCCGATCGATGCGTGGCGGAGGCCGAACGCGAATGGAG
Organism: Pirellulales bacterium; assembly: GCA_033762255.1. NCBI lineage: Bacteria > Pseudomonadati > Planctomycetota > Planctomycetia > Pirellulales > Pirellulales bacterium. The sequence goes on from JANRLT010000008.1 coordinate 12,642, forward strand.
TTCCAAGAAAGCCGAGGAATGCGACATGGCTTATATTGGGGCCCAAATTATCGCCCACAAGGATATGATTCAGACCGGCAAGGTGCTCCGACAGTACGCTGGTCCGGAATTGCAAACGGAAATTGACAAGGGTGTGCAAACAGCGGAACGGCACCTGGAACATGCGATGAAAGTGATTGAAACACTTTCCGAAGAAGAAAAGTCCGATAAGAAATCTTCGTAGTTGAAGTTTTCTTTCTTGTGATTGCTCAGCCCGCGGTTGTCTCCAGTGATCTCACCATAGTGACATCAACTGGGATGACCGCGGGTTTTTTTATGATAGAGTCAGTCCCGTATAGCATTCCGGTCGGCGATCACGATAAAACTGCCAAGTCTGGCGCGCTTCGCGAATGGCGTCCATGTTTAGTTCGGCGGTGATCAAGGCGTCGGCGTCGCGCGCGCCGGTGACTAAAATTTGTCCCCGGGGATCGGCAAAATAACTCGAACCATAAAACTCGCCGATCCGCCACGGTTCTTCCCACCCGGGTCGATTAATCGCCCCGACATAATACAGGTTATTCGCCGCCGCCGCGGGTTGTTCCAGTTTCCACAGATATTCCGACAAGCCAGCGACCGTGGCGGAGGGATTAAAAACGATTTCCGCCCCTCCCAGGCCTAAAGCCCGCCAACCTTCGGGAAAATGGCGATCATAACACAAATAGACGCCAATTCGCCCGGCGCGCGTGCTAAATACCGGCAAGCCCAGATTACCCGGTCGAAAGTAAAATTTTTCCCAAAAACCTGGTTCGCAATGCGGAAGATGCAACTTACGAAATTTGCCCAGGTATTCTCCCGTGGCGTCAATCACCGCCGCGGTGTTGTAATACAGACCGGTAAGGTCTTCTTCCATGACAGGCAGGATTAGCACAATTTTTAACCGACGGGCCAAATCGGAAAATAACCGCGTTGTGGGTCCATCGGGAACGCGCTCGGCTAGTTCAAACCAGCGGGCGTTTTGCTCCGCGGGAAAATAAGGACCGTAAAAAAGTTCCTGCAGGCAGGCAATTTGCGCTCCTTGCGCGGCGATTTGCTCCACCAGCGCCACATGCTTGTCGATCATCCCTTGTTTGATTTGGGCCAGGGGAGCGGTGGCCGGATGACTCAAAGTGGCTTGGATTAAACCAGCGGTTACGAATTGGGACATATCAACGTCGGAGATTGTTGGGAGAATGGAATAAATCTTTAGGTGTCGTCAAACCGGCAAATCGCCCCCGCCAACATGGATAAACTAGCTTGGCGGAGGCTGTTGTGCCTGGTATTGCCGCCAATTGAGCGGCGGTTGATTGCCGGGAAGTTCCTTCATCGTGATGCAACCTTCGATCGGACATACCAAAGCGCACATATTGCAGCCCACGCATGCCGACTTATTGACGGTAAAGACATCAACGAACCCCTGTCCCTGTTCCAAGGCTAAATTGGGGGCGGCTTCGCCCCGTAATTTGCGCGGTTCCACCCCAAACCGCTCTAGGTACGCCTCCCGGGGAAGCTTTTCCCAGTGGATCGCCTGAAAACAGCCGTCTTCGCAACTGGCGTAGCAAATTCCGCAATGAATACAGGCCGCTTCATTAATATGGGCCAGCACCCGATAATTGAGGTCCAATTCGCTCCAGCTTTTGATCCGGGGCACCGAGCGCCCCACCGCTTCGGATAAATGGTCAAACCCTTTTTCGTCCAGCCATTTCCCCAGGCCGGCCAGCATTCCTTTGATAATTCCAAAACCGCGATGCATCACCGCGGCGCAGATCTGGACGCAACTCGCCCCCAACAGCAAAAATTCGGCGGCATCTTCCCATTTGCGAATTCCTCCTATTCCGCAAACTGGCGTCCGCAAATCCGGATCCGTGGTAAGCTGGCTCAACAGATGCAAGGCGATGGGCTTGATGGCCGGACCCGCATATCCGCCGTGCGAACCGTATCCACCCACGTTGGGCCGGGGGGCAAAAGTATGCACATCCACGCCAATCAATGAGTTCACGGTATTGATCAGACTAATTCCGTCCGCCCCCCCCGCCTGGCAAGCCCGCGCAATAGCGCGGATATCGGTCACATTGGGCGTAAGTTTGGCAATAACCGGGACCGTGGCGACTTCCTTGACCCATTCACATATCATTTGTGAATATTCGGGGACTTGGCCGACGGCGGAACCCATGCCCCGTTCATTCATACCGTGCGGGCAACCGAAATTCAGCTCGATTCCATCGACGCCGGCCTCCTGCGCTTGCCGGACGATCGCATGCCAAGAGTCGCGCCTGGTGGCCACCATGAGCGACGCCACGAGCGCGTGCCCAGGGTGGGTGCGCTTGACTTCCGCCAGTTCCCGCAAATTGTCAGCCAAGGGGCGATCACTGATAAGCTCTAAATTATTGAGGCCCATCAGTTTTTGGCTTTTGAGCGCGATCCCCCCATAGCGGCTGGAGACGTTTTTGATTGTTTCGTCGGTGAGGGTTTTCCAAATGGCGCCCCCCCACCCCTGATCAAAGGCCCGTTGGACCTGCGCGGCGGTATTTGTCGGTGGTCCGCTGGCCAGCCAAAACGGGTTGGGAGCCTGAATACCGGCAAAATTACAACGAAGGTCGGGCATGCTGGGGATATTCTGTGTTGATGACCGCTAGGTGGACAATCGGGGGGGTGGACGGCGTATAAGCCATTATCAACTAAAATGCGTTGGTTGTCGTGCCAGGTATTTTCCCCGGCCAAATTGGCCAACAAACTGGCCATCCCGCACGGCAAGTTCCCCCCGGACCGTCACGGTCACGGGCCGACCAGTCACCGTTAACCCCTCAAAACCATTATAATCTACGGCGGAGGCGTGGCTGGCGGCGGAAATCGTCCATTTTTGATGTGGATCATAAATCACCAAATCCGCATCGCTACCCGGTTGGATAGTCCCTTTTTGCGGGTAAAGTCCAAACAGCCGCGCCGCCTGGGTGCTAGCGCAATCCACAAATCGATGGTAAGAAAGCCTGCCGGTTAATACCCCCGCCGAATGCAACAGCGTCACGCGATCTTGTAGGCTAGGGATCCCGTTGGGGATTTTTGTAAAATCGCTCCGACCTAGCTCTTTTTGCCCCAAAAAATCGAACGGCGCGTGATCGGTCGCCACGGTGCTGATATTGCCATTTGCCAGATTATGCCACAAATATGGCTGATGCCGCCGGTCGCGCAGCGGGGGGGACATGACATATTTAGCCCCTTCAAAGTTGGGCCGCTCGGCAGCGCTTTTGTCTAGCAGCAAATATTGGATCAGCGTTTCTATCCAAACCGAGATTCCCCCCGCGCGGGCCTCAAGCGCTGCCTCCACCGCTCCCCGGCAACTGGTATGCACGATATAGCAATGCGCCCCGGTCAATTCCGCAAAAGCCAGCAAGTGCCGCACACCCAACGTTTCCACTTGTTCCGGGCGCGACGGCTCGTGCCATTCGGGGCCGGTCTTACCCTCGGACAAGAGTTTTTGTTGCAATTGCGCGATCAACTCCGCGTTTTCGCAATGGGCGGTGACGATCACGCCCAACTCATTCGCTAGTCGTAGTGTCTGAAACAGTTCGGCATCATCAATGCCCAGGGCCCCTTTATAAGCCAAAAAAACTTTAAAAGAGGCTGTCCCGCGCTCGACGATCTCTCGTAACTGGCTGGCGGCCAGGGGATCAAATCGGGTAACACCCATGTGAAAGGTGTAGTCGCAGGCGCTTTGCTCGGCGGCGTTTTTTTGCCAGATTTCCCAGCCGGCCAGGGGTTCGGTTTGGCGGTTGGGGCAGATCATTTCGATGAGCGTGGTCGTCCCCCCCAGCAGCGCCGCTCGGGAGGCTGTTTGGTAGTTGTCCTTGGCATACGTGCCCATGAAAGAGAGGTAAATATGCACATGGGGATCAATAAAGCCCGGAAAGACCAGCATCCCGGCGGCATCGATAACGGTGGCGGCGGCGATTTCCTCCGGTTGTAACTGTTCCTGGAGGCGGGGACCGATGCGGGTAATGGTTTCGCCCGCGCACCATATATCAGCCAAAAAATCGTCCGTGGCGGTGATCACCCGGCCATTTTTTACTAGTAATCCCATGACGGCGGTTTTATCAAAGCGTATGTATTGGCAGACTAAAAAAGCACTCTGGGGACAAAATACTGTATTTTCCTGCAATTTCCCAGTTCCGCAGCTAGGGGACGTTCAATGCCCCAACCAGCGACTAAAGATAAAAATTTAACCAAAAGCACATTTTCAGGCTAAAAGCTTGCGGGAATTGTTAGAATATTGTTAGGATATAATGAGCATCACCCTTGCTAATGGAGGGGTCTGGCTTTGTTAGGAAGTGGCAAGAAAACCCTAACATAACCGCGGGCAGACGACATAAATTGTCAAACCCACTTACCCACGGGTAACAGTTGAAGCCTTGTAGGTAGTTGGCCGCCACTTGCATCGCGTATTCATCGGGAGTGAGTACCCGGTGGGGGAGAGCGTAGAACGGGAACAGGGGAGCGAATTGGCATTTCTAAAAGGACTGCGCAACTACTTCGCGCGCAGAGAGTTACATGGCATTACGGAATTGGGTGAACAGGCAATCGGGGAATCATGCTGCGCGTACCCTTCGACGTAAAAAATCACACGGGGCACGGGCGCGGCAATTCGCGATTGAAACTCTCGAAGCCCGCCACGTGATGGCGACGGTTGTGATTAGCGAATTTTTGGCCTCTAGCAGCGGAGGCCTGCTTGATCAAGATGGCGAGTCCAGCGACTGGATCGAATTGTATAATACAACTTCCAGTCCGGTGAATTTGCAAAATTGGTCCTTGACTGATAATGCGGCCAATTTAACAAAATGGCGTTTTCCCAGCACGATCATTCCCGCCAATAGTTTTTTGGTGGTTTTTGCCTCTGACAAAAATCGGGCGGTGGCGGGTCAGCAATTGCACACAAATTTTAAGCTGGGAGCGGACGGCGAGTATTTGGCGTTGGTGGAAGCGAATGGCACCACCAAAGCCAGCGAATTTACGCCCGCTTTCCCCTTACAAAGCACCAATATCAGTTATGGCGGCGCCTTTGGCAGCACCAATTCGACGCTTATCGGACCAAATGCCCCGGCCAAAGTCCTTATCCCGCCCAATAATTCGCTCAATCTGACCTGGACCAACCCCGGGTTTAATGATGCTGGTTGGCTCTCGGGCGCGACCGGCATCGGCTATGAAAATGATCCTGGCTCCGGCACGAGTTACTCGGGACTGATCAGCCTGAATGTCGCCAACCAGATGTACAACACGCGCAGCACGGCTTATATTCGCGTGCCATTTACCGTGGCTAATCCGGCAACGGTCAATCAACTGACCTTGCGGATGAAATACGATGATGGCTTTGTGGCGTATTTGAATGGCAATTCCACGGCGATAGCCTCTCGCCAAGCCCCCGCCACGTTGCAGTATGATTCGGCGGCCACGGCAAACCGAGACGAAAGTTTGGCCCTCCAATATGAAGATATCGTGATCCCCGTCACGCCCGGCATGCTAACGGCGGGGACGAATATGCTGGCCATTCATGGGCTAAATTTTACCAGCTCGAGTTCTGATTTTGTGATTCAACCCGAATTAGTCAGCCAAAGCCTGACTTATAACGGCACAACGCTCAACTACTACACCACGCCCACCCCCGGCGCGGCCAACAGCGGCGGGACGACCCAGGGGAGCGTGGCGGATACATCCTTTAGCGTGGATCGGGGATTTTTTAGTTCTCCCTTTAGTTTGGTTATCTCCTCTCCCACGGTTGACGCCACCATCCGCTACACGGTGGACGGCAGCACGCCGACGGCCACGACAGGGTTGGTGTATACCGCGCCGATCACGATTTCAGGCACAACCACGGTCCGGGCCGCGGCATTTAAGACAGGATTTGTCCCCAGCAATGTCGATACGCAAACATACATCTTTGTGGCGGACGTTGTGAATCAATCACCCACGGGAAGTCCCCCGGCGGGCTGGCCCGCGGATCGGGCTATCAATAACCACAAATTTGATTATGGGATCGATCCCGATATTAAAAATAGCGCGTTGTATGGACCCCAGTTGCAGTCGGCGCTGCAAGCCATTCCGTCGATTTCACTGGTGACGGATTTGCCGAACCTGTTTGATCCGGCGACGGGCATTTATGTGAATCCCGGCAACGAAGGTATCGCCTGGGAGCGCGCCGCTTCCGTGGAATTGCTTAACCCCGACGGAAGCGACGGCTTTCAAGCCAACGCGGGCCTGCGGATACGAGGGGGATTTAGCCGCACGCCGGATAATCCCAAACATGCCTTTCGCCTGTTTTTCCGCTCCGAGTATGGGGATGCCAAGCTCAAGTTTCCCTTGTTTGGCACGGCGGGAGCCGCTGAATTTGATTCCATCGACCTGCGCACCGCGCAAAACTACTCCTGGGCATTTCAAAATGACGGGCGAATGACCTTAACCCGGGATGCTTACTCGCGTCTGGCCATGCGGGATTTAGGCCAGCCCTACACCCGCGGCGAGTACTACCACTTGTACATTAATGGCGTGTATTGGGGATTGTTTCAAACGGAGGAGCGTCCGGAGGCGAATTTTGGAGCGACCTATTTTGGCGGGGATGAGTCGGACTATGACGTGGTGAAGGCCGAAGCCGGGCCTTATTCAACCGTGGCGACGGACGGGGACTTGGTGGCGTGGCAGGATTTATGGACCAAGGTTAATCAAATTGCCGCCGAGCCTAACGCCACCAACCGCTTTAACCTGTATCAGGAAATCCAGGGATTGTTTCCCAATTACACCCCGGATCCCTCCAAGCCGGTCTTATTGGATGTGGATAATCTGATCGACTACATGCTGGTGATTTTTTATGGCGGGAATTTGGATGCCCCCATTTCGGCGTTTTTGGGAAATACAGCGGTTAATAACTGGTTTGGCATCCGCAGCCGCGATCCCGCGGCCCGCCAGGGTTTTCAGTTTTTAGTGCATGATTCCGAACATACCCTGCTCAATGTCAATGAATCCCGCATCGGTCCGTATCCCGCGGGACAAACCTTTGACAAAAGCAATCCGCAGTGGCTGCATCAACAACTGATGGCCGAGCCCGCCTATCGCGAAGCATTTAACCTGCGCGCACAGCAAACTTTGCGCAACAACGGCGTGCTAACCACCGCCGCCAACCAAGCGCGGCATGCCGAATTGGTGAACGATTTGCAACTGGCCATTATCGGCGAATCCGCCCGTTGGGGCGATGTTTGGAAAGGCGCCGGCGAATCACCTTTTACCCAGGCTAATTTCAATTCCGCTGTCAGTGAAATCATCAACAACTTTATACCCGGTCGCACGGGCGTGCTCCTTTCGCAATTGCAAGGCGCGGGCTTGTACAATTCCTCGGCTCCCCTGGCCCCGGTTGCCAGTCTTCCCCAAGGAATCGTGGCGGCGGGGACTTCGTTGTCGTTGTCCAATCCCAGTTTTGGTGGGACGATCTATTACACGCTCAACGGAACCGACCCGCGAAATCCCGACGGCAGCTTGAATCCCGCGGCGCTGGTCTATTCGGGGCCGTTGATCATTAATGACACTATTCAGCTATTTAGCCGGACCCGTAACGGTTCGCTCTGGAGCGGCTATACCGCGCGGACATACGCGACGGATACGTCAGCCCTGCGGATTACCGAAATCCACTACAATCCCCCAGCCCCCTCCCTAGGCAGTCCCTACACCGCGGACGATTTTGAATTTATCGAGCTGCAAAACACCGGGGTGACTCCCATCGATTTGCAGGGGGTAACCATTCGCGGCGATGTAAGCTATGATTTTGCGGCGCAAACCTTGGCCCCCGGGCAATTCGCCGTCCTGGTCAAAAACCCCGCCGCTTTTGCCACTTTATATCCCTCGATTACTCCCTGGGGAACATTCACCGGCGTTTTGACCAATGGCGACGGCACGGTCGATCTCAAGAATGCCCTGGGCAATCAAATTGTCGCCGCCGGTTATCAAGATTCATGGTACACGCATACCGATGGGGGTGGATTTTCGCTGGTAATTAATAGCGTCGCCACCGCCGTGGATTCGGCCGCCAAGCGGATTTACTGGCGTCCCAGCCAACTGGTCAATGGCAATCCAGGCGCGGTGGATGCCGGATTACCACTGGACGCGGTGGTCATTAACGAAGTTTTAACAAACACCACCGCCGCCAGCGGCGATTATATCGAGCTTTACAACACCACCAATGCGGCGATTAACATCGGCGGTTGGTACCTGAGCGACGCCAAAACCAACCTGACAAAGTTTCGCATTCCCGCGGGGACCATTATTCCCGCCAACGATTATTTGTTATATACCCAGCAAACCCATTTTGGAAATTCCGGCAACCCCAACGCGCTGGACACCTTTAGCTTTACACCGGTCAGCGGAGCGGCGTATTTGACCTCCGTGGATGGTTCTGGCAATTTGGCCGGCTATCGAGAGGATAAGGATTTTGCCGGCGCGGCGGCGGAAGTTTCCTTTGGCCGATATGTAAAAACCTCCGGGAATTCCGACTTTGTCCAGCAATCCGCCAAAACCCCGGGCGCGGTTAATAGTGGTCCGATCATCGGCCCGATTGTCATTAATGAATTTTTATCCCGTCCCGCCCCCACCCAGGACGAGTATATCGAGCTGCGCAATATTTCCGCCCAAACGGTTCTGCTGTACGATGCCGCGGCCCCGGCCAATGTGTGGACCATTTCCAATGCGATTAACTTTTCTTTTCCGGTAAATTCCAGCATTCCCGCTGGAGCCTACGCCCTGGTCGTGCCCATCGACCCGGCCACGTTTCGCGCGAAATATTCCATTCCGTTATCAGTCCAAATATTTGGGCCTTATACCGGCGGGCTGAATGGCTCGGGTGAATTGATTCGGCTGAATCGCCCCGGCGCGGCGTTTGGTCCGGATATTCCTCGAATTAGCGTGGACCACGTCGATTATGATGACAACGCGCCTTGGCCGACCGAGCCGGCTAACGGAGCGGGAAAAACTTATTCCCGCGTCACCGCGAACGCCTATGCCAACGATTACGCCAACTGGGGAACCAGCCGCTTGATTTTTGGCAGCCCCGGCGCGGCTAATACTTTTTCCGATTTATCCCCGCCCACAATCCCCGCCAATCTGCAGGCAGTGGTGGGGGGCTTTGGCGTCGGGGTGACGTTGACCTGGAACACCGCGCGCGACTTTGACAGCGGGGTTTCCGGTTATCTGGTCTATCGCAATGGGGTCTTAATAGGAAATACTCCCTATGCGACATACATCGATCAGACGGTATTACCGGGAGTAAATTACTCCTATACGGTGGCGGCATTTAACGCCGATCAATACGCCAGCGCTCCCAGTAGCGCGGTGGTGGTCAAACTGTTGGGAATTACTGGCATCGCCGAAACCACCAGCACGACGCTGGTGGTAACATTTAGCGAGAGCTTGACTAACGCAGCGGCGACCACGGCGGCGAATTATTCCCTTGCGCCATCGATTAATATAACCAGCGCCACGCTGGGCGGGGACCAACGGACGGTGACCTTGACCCTGGCCAGCCCATTGACCACGGGGACAAGCTATCAACTCATGATTTCCAATGTCACCGCCATTAGCGGCAACATCCTGCCATCCGGCACCAGGGTGGGCTTTACCCCCAACCTGAGCGGCGGCGGTCTGCGGGGCGCCTACTATGATGAATTGAATTTCATCAACTTTTTTGCCAACCGCAACGATCCCACCATCAATTTTAGTTGGGGGGGAATCGCGCCGATCGCGGGGATGGGCACGGATAATTTCTCGGTCCGGTGGACAGGCGCGGTGCAACCACGGTTCAGCGGCACCTACACGTTCTATACCCTGTCCGACGACGGTGTGCGGCTAAGCATTGACAATCAATCGTTGGTGGATAATTGGACGTATCATGGCGACACGGAAAATAGCGGCTCCATTTACCTGCAAGCGGGCCAATTATACGAAGTAAAACTGGAGTTTTTTCAAGGGGGCGGGGGAGCCACCATGGCGCTCTCTTGGGCGGGCCCTAACGTTGGTAAACAATTAATTGCCAGCAATCGGATGTTCACGGTCCCGGCGGTTCCCGCCTCCGCCAGCGGCTTGACAGCCATGGCAGCCTCCACGAGTAGCGTTCGGTTGGATTGGATGGACAATTCGAATGGCGAATCCCAATTTCTAATCGAACGCTCGACAAATAATCTGACCTTTGCCCAGATAGGCGTTACCGCCAAAAACACCACCACCTATTTGGATACGACGGTCACGAACGGCGCAACCTACTATTACCGTGTGCGGTCCGCGAATGTCACGGGCAGTTCAGCGCCGTCAAATACCGCGACGCATACCGTAAATTATCTCGCGCCGGTGACCCCGGGCAATTTGTCCGCCACTCCTTCCAGCACGACTAGCATTAGCCTTAACTGGCTGGATCTGTCGACTAATGAGACATTATTCAAACTGCAACGTTCCGTGGACAATATAAATTTTGTCCATTTAGTCAATGTCGCGCCGAATAACACCACTTTTGAAGACACCGGCTTAACCACCGGCACCACCTATTACTATCGGTTGGCCACCGAGAACGCGTCCGGCGTGTCCACTTATACCGCGACGGCATCGGCCACGCCCGACTTGCCTCCCCTGATAACCCCCTCCGGCCTGCAGGCGGTGATCCAATCACCCGCGCAAATTTTTCTCTCCTGGATTGATAACAACACAACCGAAACCGGCTACCTGGTAGAGCGCTCCACCGATGGTGTTAATTTTAACCCGCTGGTTACCCTGCCAGCCAATTCCACCAGTCATCTTGACGGCCAGTTGCAGTCATTTGTTACGTACACCTATCGCGTGCGCGCCGTGCGCAATGCCAGCCAGTCGTCCCCGAGCGGCGCGGCCGGCGGCACGCCGACATTAAGCCAGGTTACCGGAACCGCCGTCGCGGATCTCATCCATATTCGTCGCGCGGGTTCATTGCTGCAGGTATTTGTGAATAGTTCGCTGGCGGGATCACCAACTTATTTCGCCGCTTTGGCCGACGTACCAGTGTTGCAAATTTTTAGTCTTGGCGGCAATGACATTCTCGAATTGGATGGCGGGGGTCAAGCCCTGTCCACGAATTTTATTTTTGACGGCGGCGCCGATGCCAATACCCTGGCCGTGTTGACGGGTAGCGTCTCGTTAAACGGGACCGCCAGCGGGGGAATGCTAAACGTGGCGATCTCCGCCAATGCCACGATGATCACGGATGGATTGCGGGGGACAACGTTGTCTATCTTGTCGGGCGGAAAGCTGCAAGTTCGTCCCCATGGCGGAGCCGCGGGATTAGTGGTGCTAAATAACACGGCTCTCGGCGCCCCCGCGCTCAGCTTGGCCGCGGATGCCATCCTCGATTTAAATGACAATGACCTGGTAGTCTATTACTCGCCCGCCGAAACGCAAACCTTGGCCACTATCACGGCGGCGTTGGATAATTTTTACAGTTTTGGCCTGGAGGCGGGTCAATCCGTGCCAATTCTGGGCAGCACCACGGTGACAAACTCGGGCGGTGGAAGAATCTTGGCCGCGGTGGACAACGTTAATAGCCAATTTGGCGACACGGGAAATCCCTTTTATGATTTAACGCTCGGCAATTCATCCCTGGGGACCGGCTTTAACCAGGTTGTGGTCCGATTTACCTATCCCGGTGATTACAATCTGGATGGCCAAGTCGATGGCAGTGATTATATTGTGGTGGATTCGAATCTAGGCGCGGTCACTCCCGGTTTATCCGCCGGGTGGACCCTGGGTGACGGGGACTTTGACGGTATTGTTTCCGCCGCGGATTACTTGCCTATCGATTCCAATTTTGGTTCTGGCGTGGGAAACCCCTTGGCGGGTTATCACGCCCATATCGAATCATCAACGTTACCCCCTAGCACGGAGGACGAGGCGAATGAGCTGCGAAACGAGCTATTTGCCGCAGAGCATGATTGGCTTTATGATCCACGGATTGCCGCCGCATGGGAGCAGTCGGCTGGATTTACAGGAATCAAAAAGCGGCCGGTCCCCCAACTCTGGGCCATCTAAGGCGTCCTTGCGGCGTGGCTAGTGGGTGATAGCAAAGGTACGTCGATCCCCGCTTAGATAAACAACCCCGCCACCGCCGCGTTGAGCAAGGTCGCCACAAAACCGACGAACAAAGCCCGCATCCCCAGCCGGGCCAGATCGCCGCGGCGTTCAGGGGCCATGGCGCCAATCCCGCCGATTTGGATGCCCACCGAGGCAAAGTTGGCAAACCCGGTCAGGGCAAACGCGGCCAGTTGGTACGAACGCTGTGAAATCTCAATCTCCGGATCGGCCTTCCAGGCTTTCATTTGCAGGTAGGCCACATGCTCGTTCAGGGCCAGCTTGGTCCCCAATAACTGCCCGATGCGCGCCTGGTCGGCTTCTTCGATTCCCATGAGAAACGCCACCGGGCTAAAAACCTGCGCAAAGATCCATTCCAGGGAGAGCGGGGGCACGTCCCAGCCGGTCCACGCCGCAAGCTGCGACCCCAGCCCGCCCAGAACGCCATTGATCATCGCCACAAACGCCACAAACACGATCAACATGGCCGCCACGTTAAGCGCCAGTCGCAACCCTTCGCCCGTACCGCTGGCAATCGCGTCCACGCCGTTGGCATAGGGGGATTTTTCACGCTTTTGCTGGATGGTGCCGCTGGTCTCGGGTGTGCTGACTTCCGGCATATACAGCTTTGCCAAATACATGCTGCAGGGACAGGCCATGATGCAGGTCGTTAACACCGCCACCGGATCGGCCCCGTACTTGATATAAATGGCCATCAACCCCCCGGAAATATGGGCCATGCCGCTGGTCATCAGGGTAAATAGTTCCGACTGGGTCATCCGGGGGACGTACGGTTTGACAATCAACGGCGCCTCGGTCTGGCCCATAAATACATTGGCCGCGACTGAAAGCGTTTCGGCCCCGCTGGTCCCCATAAAATAGACCATCACATGCGCGAGCTGGCGGACCAGCCACTGCAAAATGCCATAATGGTAAAGCAGGGTAAAGAGCGCCGAGACAAACAAGATCGGCGGGAGGGCGTTAAAGGCAAATACAAACGCGTTATCATCCCCCAGGACGGGGGCGATGGCGCCCGGCTTGGCCAAAAAGCCAAACACAAATTGCGCGCCGGCGTTGGAGTACTCAATCAGTTGCTTGATCCCCTCCCCCGCTTGTTGAAATGCCCCATAGACCGAATATTGATAGCCATTGATTTCAAATTTTGCCTGTAGCACCAATAACGCTAGCACCACCTGCAGGACGATTCCCCAGCCTATCGTGCGCCAGTTGACCGCCCGCAAGTTGGCCGACATCGCCGCCACCAGGCCAAAAAAGAATACAATCCCCACCGCGGCTTGCCCTTTTAGCCCGATCGACTGCCGCAGGGCATAGGCCGCCACGCCCAAAATGATAATTCCCGCCAAGATGCCGGCCCGCCAGTGCCAGGGGGTGGAGGGGAAATACTGAGTGGGCGGCAAGGGGATCTCTGCGGCGGCAGCCGACGTGACGGACGCTGCGGGGGGGGATTCTTTCATAAAAGTAGTTGACAAGTCGCCTCTGGCGGGCGCATAAAATGACTTTGGGAAACAGTAGCGTCAACTTTCATCCCGTCTGCCACCAAGAGGGGGATGGCAATTTTTGCCAACCTGCTCACAATAGCCTAATCAATGCGTTCTTCCTAGAATCGAATCGCAAAAATTGCGTGAAAACTTTGCCGCGTAACGGGCATAATTGCCATGTGGCGGTGGGAATTTTTGTGCAACCACGCCATATCAACTTATTCGCCCCTTCTCCCATGCCGCGCGTCACCTTTACCCCGAACCTGCGGCGACATATTGATTGCCCGGAGTTAACATTGCCGGGAGATACCGTCCGCGCGGTGCTGCAAGAGCTGCAGCGTGAAAATCCCCGTTTGGCCCATTATGTGTTGGACGAACAGGGGAATGTGCGCAAGCATATTATGCTGTTTCATAATGGACAGCCATTGCAAGATCGACGTGAACAATCCGACCCCATCGAACCACATGACGAATTGTGCATCATGCAAGCGCTTTCCGGCGGTTGAACGGCTTTTCCCCGGGGGGATAGGCCAAAATAGGCGTTTCCCCGTAAATCTTTGTCATCACCCACGCCTCGCCCCGCTCCTTTTACCCTTTATTTATGCAGCCCATTTATCTTGGCACCCGCAAAGGCTTGTTTCAACTTTTACCGGACGGCGACCGCTGGCGCATCCACAAATTCTGGTTCCCTGGCGAGCATGTGTCGATGCTCGTATCAGACCCGCGGGACGGCGCGCTGTATGCCGCGCTTAATTTGGGGCACTTTGGGGTCAAGCTGCATCGCTCGCGCGACGGGGGTGAATCCTGGCAGGAAGTCGCCGCGCCCGCCTATCCTCCCAAGCCCGAGGGTTATGAGGAACTGGACATGTGGGGCAAGCCTCTTCCCTGGAGCACGCAAATGATCTGGGCGCTCGAGCCTGGTCCGGCGGAAAAACCGGGTGAGTTGTGGTGCGGCACGCTGCCGGGGGGGCTGTTTCATTCCACTGACGCCGGTGATAGCTGGCAAATTGTCGAGTCGTTGTGGTATCTGCCGGAACGCCGCCAATGGATGGGGGGAGGCGCCGATTATCCGGGGATTCACTCGATCTGTTTACATCCCCACCATCCCTCCAGTCTGATCATAGGCGTTTCCAGCGGCGGCGCCTGGCAAACCAACGACGCCGCCCAAACCTGGGCCGTGCGCAGCCAGGGGATGCGGGCCGAATTCTTGCCGCCGGAGCAACAATACAACCCCATCACGCAGGACCCGCACTTGATCGTCCGCTGTCCGGCCGAGCCGCACAAGCTGTGGGCCCAGCACCACAACGGGATTTTTCGCAGCGTGGACGAAGGGGCCAGTTGGACCGAGATCACCAATGCCGTCCCCTCGGTCTTTGGCTTTGCCGTGGCGGTCCACCCGCGGCACGGTGACACGGCGTGGTTTGTGCCGGGTGTCAAGGACGAGCAGCGGATCCCCGTGGGGGGCAAACTGGTCGTCAGCCGCACCCGCGACGGGGGAGAATCGTTTGAAGTGTTGACCAGGGGCCTGCCCCAAGAGCATGCGTATGACATTGTCTATCGCCATGCCCTGGCGATTGACGGGACCGGGCGGAATTTGGTCTTGGGCACGACGACCGGCTCGGTCTATACCACCCGCGACGAAGGAGAAAGCTGGCAATGCGTCAGCGAACACCTGCCGCCGGTGTATTGCGTCAAGTTTGGATAGTGCGGCAAGTAGTTGTTGGCCACATAAACTGCATGATGGCGAAAAAGGTCTTGCCGCAAAAATTGCAAGAAAGCGCAAAGAAGGAGCGAGGAACAATAGAGATACTTCCTCAATTCTTCTTGTGGGTCATAGGCCTAGCCTATCCCAGCCGTGCATATTTCAATTGCGGCAATCGCAGCGTCCCCTCTAGGAAGGGTAAAACTATGCATGCGAAGGGCTGAAAGCCGGATTTACACCCTACTTCCAACTCGTCGGCACTTCCACCCATGTAGGGGGAGGGGGTTCAACTATTTTTCCATTGGCGTCCACGTTTTCTGGGAATTGTATTCTGCTAAAGCCCGACAATTTAAGGGAATTCTTGCGACGATCTTCGACCCGCACGATCTCATCTTTAGTCGCATAAGGAATGGTCATCGCCACTAGGATTGTCCCGCTAGGTTGGACTTTCACTTGCTTTAAGGGACTAGGCTGGGGTTTTTTACCGCCCATTGCGATTTCATAAGCAGCGGACTTTTGCACGTATATGGGGTATCCTTCAAAAAACCTGACCTTACCCGACTGCTCATCGTAACTCGCTACTTGCTCATAAATATTGTTATCACCATAGGGCTTAATTTGTTGGCGTTGGGGATAGCCTTCATTAAAAAACACCAATGTGATCGTGCCCACGCGTTCCGTTTCGCCTAACTTTCCGGCCACGGAATCCTCATAACGTTTGATGACAAAAGGCTCCACTTGTTCTGTTCCAGACGGTCCAGAATACCAACCACTGAACGTACCAGTCACTCCTTTTTCCAATGCCCAGACTTGACAATACTCATCCGGCAATTCGCGTCGCTTTCCCAGGATATTGATCCCATCCACAAAAATCGCCACCATCACCCGTTTTGGCGAATCGTTGCGGATACGAATTTTCAAACCTTCGCCAGGATTGATGGGCAAATAAATAGAGGTGGAATCAAGCGGATTTCCTTTTGCGATAATTGATACTGGCGATTCATTGCTACTGCTTTCATCGCGAATATTTGTAGCCATTTCAATGGATTGGGGCATAACGCCGACCATCAGTTTTTGAATTTGCCGGTCAACTTCAAATTGAACTTTGTAGGGGCAGTTTGGATTTAAGATCGCAAAATCCTGGACAGGACTAGCTTTATCGGCATATAGGCCGTATAGCACCAGTGGATCGCTGGGCTTGAGCGCTGTACTTGATGGACCTTTGAAGTGTTTTCCAAATCCAATCGGTCGCAACACATTCTTATCCCAGCGAAAAAATTCCTGGCTCCGGCCTTGGTAGACTTCCGCCGCTAAGGAATATGGATCCTCGCGAGAAACTTGGGAAAGCACGCTTTTATTCTTTATCGAAATAGTCTTCCAAATAATATCACGGGTTTGAAATCCCGATCCTGGCTCAAGCGGACGATCCCGGAATGTGCCAATGACGATTGCTTCCAAGCCCCCCTCAACATGTTTGGCAAGCGCCGTGATTTCCTGGGAAGTCCCAGTGAGGGATTTAATGTCAATCCGTGCCGATTTTAACGCCACCGCAAGATCTGCCAAATCCACCACTTCAAAATCACCCTGGCTTTGGTTTAGAAGCGATTCTTGCATGTTTTGGCAATAGAGTTCTCCCAGTTGGCTGGATTTTGCCGTAATTGTGTTTGTCTCTTGCCAAGGGTTGATTTCCTGCTCCAAAACAATTGGCAAGACGCCAATCCGCGTTAACCCTCTTTCACGCAAGCTTGCCGCAATCTTACCCGCGGATTCCTCTAGCGGCTTTTCTTGGCCATAAGCAACCTGGATGAATACAAAGATAACTACCAAGCTAAAAATACGAACACAAACAAACATGACTGAACCTCTTGTTTGAAAGATTGAATTTGGCACCGATTGATAAAATCACCCACCCTACTTCCAACTCGTCGGCACTTCCACCCATTCGGTTGACGGCGGAGGAGGAGGCGGGGTTGCCTTTCCATCGGCACCCACCTCCGCCGGAGGAAGGGGAGTTCCAAACCCCGCAAACTGATTCAAATTCTTGCGGCGTTCCTCCACTTGCACAATCTCCTCCTTCGTGGCGTAGTTGATCGTCATCGCCGCCAGGATCGTGCCGCTGGCCTGTACTTTTTGTAACCGGCCCAATGGGCTGGCGACGGGTTTCTTTCCGCCAATGCCCAGTCCCGGATCGCCTGGCTGTGCGCTGGTGGTAATATCCCGCGGTTCGGGAACCTCCCCTTCATAGACATGAATTTGCTTGCTTCGGGGATCAAAATAGCTTTCAACCATGTATTGGCGCTCATACGGCGCTATTTGCCGACGCTGGGGCAACCCTTCGTTAAAGAAGACCACCGTGATCGTCCCCACCCGGTCCGTCACGCCCAGCTTGGCCGCGATGGAATTTTCAAATCGTGTCACGACAAAGTTTTCACGCTGCTCTTTGCCCGCTTCGCCCGTATACCAGCCGCGAAAGCGCCCTTCCTTGCCAGCGTCCAGCGTCCAGATTTTGCACGATTCGTCGGGAATTTCCTTGTTCTTGCCCAAAATGTTCACGCCATCTACTAGGACTGCCACCAGGACGCGCCGAGGGCTGGTGTTTTTCACATGGATATAAAATTCTTCCCCGGGATTCAACCGCACATACACGTTGTCCGATCGCAAGCTTTGCCCCAACGGCAACGCGGCTCTTTGGGCTTCGGTTAGTTGCCCTTCCCAGACCCCCACTTTTCCGGTCATGCGCTGTGGCTCGGGAGAGAGGGGCACGTACAACCCCCGCGGCTGGTCGTCGACCACAATTTCAACCTTATAGGGACAACGGGGATTAAAAATCGGATGCGGCTGCGAGTTGTTTTTATCCTCCCGCATCAGGCCGTACAGATCCAAGGGATCGCTGGGCTTGAGGCCAATATCCTTTATCGGAGGCATCGCGTATCCAAAGCCAATCGGCCGCAAGACGTTCCCTTCCCAGCGAAAAAACTCGCGACTTAGGCCTTGATACACTTCATCCGCGATGGTGTAGGGCTTTTCCACCACATCCTGGGCGACCACGCTATTGTCGGCCGTTTTATACAACTTCCAAATGATATCCCGCGCCTGGTAAAAATTGCGGAAATCATTGGGGTCCATCGGTCGGTAGCGTATGGTTCCCACGACGAGGCCATCCAGCCCGCCATCAATCCGCTTTACCAATGGTTGAAATTCCCGCGCGCTTCCTTTGAGTTGGCTGACATCCAATTTCGAATCCGCTAGCCCCGCGGCCATGTCCAAGGTATCCACCACCTGATAATTGCCGCCGCTCGTGTCGAGTAGCAGCCCCTGTAACTGTTCGGTATACAGTTCGCTATGGGGCGTGCGAACAAACTTGGCCGATGTTACGCCAGAAGAATCAGATTCCTGCTGCAGCAAGCAAGGGAACACGCCCACGCGCTGCAAGTTGGCTTTGAGAATTCCAGCGTTGATTTTGCGTGCTCCGTCGGCGATTTCGGGTTCGGCGGCATGGGTAAGAGCCGGCCAGATGATAACTAAAGCCAAACTCATGGACAAAAATCTTGTTGACATGCCGACCCCTTTCGAGACTATGATAGCAAGAGTTCAACAGGCACAATGAACAATTCATTCGCGCGCAAGGACTCTGAGTTAAATTCTCGTTATGTTGATTCGCTATTCGTTTCCTTCCCACACGACCCTTTATTACCGGCGGAATTACATCCACCGCTCGCTTGACCCCTATCCCCTGACCCCTGTTCTCTCGCCCCTTAGACTCTATTCCGCCACTTGATTTTCCATATTCCCCCGCGCCGGCACCGGGCCTAGGCAGACCCGCAGGCCATGAATGTTGTACCGCTTGTCCACCGGGGCCGAGGCCACCCGCCCCGCATCACAAAACTCCGCGCTGTCCGTAAACGCCCCGCCCCGGTGAATCCGCTGGTTCGGCTGATTGGGAGCTTCGTCCAGACACCATTCCGTCACGTTACCCAGCATGTCATAAATCCCCAGCGAACTCCCCCGTAATCGCGCGACCGGCTGGGCGTGATAGTCCGCGTTATCGGCAAACCAGGCGATTGGCTCGAGTTGCCGCTCGGTTAACTCCACTCCTCCCCGCTCCAGGCTAATCATCGCCGCGTGGTCCCATTCCACGGCCAGGGGCAGGCGATAGGCGTACCCCGCGGGAATTTTCCCTTCCGCTTGCTCAAGCTCCGTCAGCTTCTTGCAAAACGCATCCGCCTCTTCCCAGGTCACATTTTCCACCGGCAACAATTCCGCGGGATCATCCAGGCCCAATTTTGCCAGTCTGGCGGCCCCTTCGCCACTCGTGGCCCAGTAGCTCGGGTTTTTGCCAGTCACTTTTTTATACTGAGCCTGGGTGACTTCGGTTTTTCCCAGATAGTATGGCTGGGAAACCCCTTTCCCCGGAGGAATTAGCACCAGCTCCAAGCCCTGCGTGGTTTTCTCTGTGCGTTGACGTCCTAAATAGCGTGCCCAAGCAGCCTGGGCCTGTTGGACTTTGGTAGGGTTGTAAGGAGCGTCGAGGTTCGCGGGGCGGGGTGCGCTTTTGCCCAGAACCCAGGGGGTGATTGTGCCGTAGGCGATCGGAATCTGATCCTTGCCATCTTTTTTCCAGACGTAATCCTTGGTCTCGCGGGCGACGTAATGTGTTAGCTCTGACAGAGTTAGTTGATTTTCAGGATAAAACGCCGCGTCGGCTTCTCCCCGCAAATACTTCAGCACATGGGCGGTAAAAACACCATGCTGGAGTTCGGGGTATTCGCGGCTGGATTCGGCCTGAGAACAGCTAAACAGAGCGAGCATTCCGCGAGGGACCGTGCGAACGGCGCGGCCCACCGGCTCTAGCTCGACTTCCTTTCCGCGGCGCTTGGCCTGGGGCTGGGGATCATTGCGGCAAGCATCAACGATCAGCAGCTTACGACCGGCGGCGCTGGCTTCCAGCACCTTATGCACTAACGAAAGGGATAATAGCGTGTCGCGCTCTTGCAGGCGGGCTTCCTCGGGGCAGAAATAAAGTTCCTGAATGTCGGAGTCTTGGTCATTATCCGGGGCGGGCTGTTTTTTATCGGCGGCAAATTGAACGCCGTGCCCCATGAATGCCAGTAACAGGGTGTCCTCCGCCGTCAGGCCCGCGGCGCGATTCTTTAGCACGTCGATGATTTTTTCGGCGGTGTTGGGTTTGAGTTGGGGGAGTTTGGCGTTTTCGGTCATAACAGTTACGTCAAACTGCAAGCGGGTCAGTTCCGCGGCCAGGGCTTCGGCATCGTCCACGGCATAGCTAAGCTGGTTAAGCTCGTCGGGGTCGTACTTTTCCACGCCAATGATCACGGCGTATTTTTTGCCCAGTTCCTGGGCGGGAAGGGATTCAGTAATTACCCAGCCGTGCGAGAGAAAAACCACCAGTAAAGAGGCGATTTTCCAGGACAATAATTTTTGGGGCAGTATTCGCATGGAATGAAGCGGAATTATTAAACGGATCACTGCCAACGGTAGTTCGCAGTATAAAGTCTGTTCATAATCTTGGCTAGAAAATCTTTTCCGGAATATTGCCAAAGATTGCCCGCCTTTACTCTCCTGGCCGGTTGTACCGTACGCTGACGACGCTGCGGGGACGGCCGATGACCCGCTTGACGGGCACCCAGTTTTGGCCAGTTTTTTCGCCGATACCGGTCGCGGTGTCCGCGCCGCGGGTGCTTGTCTCATCGCCGGGGGCCTGGTCCTCGGGCTTCCAGGTCGCCGCAAACGTGGCGGTGATGACGCCAATGCTGCTCGTGGGGATCCCTTTTTTACCCGCCGCGCTGTCGGGGTAACTGGTCAATAAGAACGCCCTGGTGTCGTTATCGTCAAAGTACCAGCCGGTCACATCCACATGCTTGCCGGGGGGGACGATGACCTGGCTGCCAAAATTTCCTTTGCTGCTAAAGCTAAACATCGACAGCCCGTCCACCGTGACCAGGACGGCGGCTTCGTGGGGACTCCGATTGTACAACCGTACAATGTACTCTTCCCCTTTGTGCAGGGGGACAAACGCCCGCCCACTGGTTAATGTCGGCTGGCGGGAAGAGAGATCCGCCCCATCTTTGGTGAGGATTTCGATCCCAAATTCGCTCCCGGGAGCCGCCCGTACTTCGTTTTTGACAATGGTGGCCGCGGGGTTTTTTAGGGCGTTATTTTGCTTTTCACGACGCTCGTCGGCATTGGCGTTGGCGGGAAGATCAACCGTGCCGCCGGTAATCTGCAACGCCGCCGCGCCAAACACGCTGATATTGAACTTATCCAGATCGCGGTCGTTTTCATCCAAAAGCTGTGCTTTGACCAACAGGCCTATTTCTCCCTCAAACCGCTGTTCTTGGTCGGAGTTGGCAAACGAGCCAATCAATTGCAGTTTTGCATCATCGCGCACGTCGATTTTTTGGCTTTTGAGCGCGTTAATGACCAGTTGCCGCACGCCGGTTCCGCCGCTGGTCTTGAGCCGCGGAGGGGCCGTAAAATCCCCCACGATAACCGCGGTCTCGTTGTATTCCGTCAGTAGTTTCCCGACGTGTTTGGCGATCCGCTGGGCCGCTTCCTCCAACCGGTTAAAGCCGATATCCTCAACCTCGGCCGCCGCGACGGGTTGCCATTGCATTCCGTATGCCAAGCACGCGCTGCAAACCAGCATGAGCAATTGTTTGAATGATGGGGACATGGGAAACCTTGTTTGTGATGAATCAGTTATCGGTGGCAGTGTGAAGTCGTTCAGTTTTCAGATTGAAGTGACAGTTGTGCGGACATGTCTATGATGGAAAACGCACGTTCAACATAAATCTTCCATCTTGCATTTCTTACTCTTTTTGCTTTTTTTGTTGTTCTTGCGGCTAAACTCCCAACATGCTTTCCTGATGGCATCCTCAATTTCCAAAGTGGACCGGCACGCCCAATCGCAGCACCCGCGCGGTGCGATGATAGGCTTTTTCCCACATCGAGCGGGGAACAACTTCGCCGCGGGTGATTGGTTCCAAACCGGCGTTCTGCAAGGCCGCGTTCAGTTTTAATTGCGATTTTAGATCCGCGACCGTGGGAATGTTGTGTTCCGCGGCGGTCGCGTCATCGGCGGGAAGCAATAACTCGCGGGCGATGTCGTCAAATGTCAACTTGCGGTCGTAATGGCGGCTGACATGCGTGATCGGTTCGGGAAAGTCGATCGCCGAGCGTTTATCCTCGGGTGATGTCCGCAAAAACTGCAAGGTCGCCTTATCGAGTCCCAGTTGGTACCGTTCGCTATCCTCCCGGCGATAGCGTTCCATCACCTCGGCCACGGGAAAGATTTTGAGCACCTTATCGGCCACGGATTCTCCCTGGCGATTGACATATCCTTCCCGCAACGTGTCGGTAAAGGGGATAAAACCCTGGCGGTGGCAGCCAAAGCAGGAGATGCCATTGAGGATTTTATTTGATCCAGAAAACTGCTGGGGATCGCGGACGATATTGATCGGCCCCTCGTTTAAAACCGCCCCCTGGTCCGTGGCCAAATAAAAAGCCAGCAGGCCATTCGGCAGATGAAAAATCACCTCGCCCCCATCGTGCTTAAACGCCGCGCGGGAGGGTTTTTCCGGGTCGATTGGCCCTAACGGCTTGATAAAAAAGTCCACATCCCCCCCATCGGTTGCATTGTCAAAGCTGTCCCAATACGCGCCGTACTTGGCTTCTTGCCGCTGCACCATCCGCGAGTTATCGCTGACGCCGCTTTCGCGAAACGCCGCCCGGGCGGTGCGGTCGCGCTCCAGATTCTCCCGGGCATTTACCCCCAGCTCTTCTTCCAGGGCTTTTTGGCTTTGCGGTAAACCCAAAAGGGCATAGTACAGCGCGGGACGGGCGGCGTTGTAGACAAACCAATCGGCCCGCACATAGGGCAGGTCGGACTGTGCCAGGTCATACACTTTTTTGGCGGCGGGACTGCCGCGACTCAGTCCATAAGGGTAGCCCCCGGTGGTGTCGTCACCGCCGATCAGCAAGTTCCAGCGGTTCCCCTTGTCCCAGCCATAATCACGCAAGTCAATCGCCAAAAGCAACCCATCCGCATCGACCACGCGGGGGGGAGTGATCCGGACTTGTTTTGACAGGCTATTGATCAGTTTGCTTACCGCGGCGCGGACCAAGCGCAAATCATGGTCGCTGGCCGCGGGATTATTCCACAGATGCAAGAGGGTAAAATAGCGAGTAAATTGCCGATGCTCGGCGGGAACTTTTTCCAGGTCGGCGGCCAACGCTGCTAAAATCGTATCTTCCCCTTTGTAGGGACGGGCGGGACGATCCGCCGCTGGAAATTCCGCCCCCGCAGCGATCCATTTGCCAATCAGTTCTTTCTCCGCGGCGGTTGGCTGGGGCTGGTCCTCGGGAGGCATCCGCTCGGCGCTATCGGTGGCGGTCAGCCGCTGAAAAATCCGCGATGCCGCCGCGTCCCCCGGAACCAAAAACGGCTTTTCATCTTTGCTTTTAGGTTCAATCAGCGTCGCCCGGTCTAAAATATCCAAGCTAGGATAGGCAAAATCGGTCCCATGGCATTCGTAGCAATACTTACGCAAGAGCGCCGTGGCTTGCTCCGCCTCTCCGGCGTTCAGGGGATTGGCCAGGACAACGATGGCAACAAACGCCATACCCAGGGCAACAAGCGTTTTCATGATCCGCTTTCTCATGGAGGTAAACATGATTTGTCTCAAGTCACGGCAAAATGGGAGGTGTCTCGCCTGTGTGGCTTATTTTAACCAGCAAGCGGGGGATACTCCAAGATTTCTTCAGGGGAGACCTGTCCAAAAACCCTGGAGTCCTAAAAAACGCATAAAATTGCGTTCACATTGGCAAACGGAGGCGTCCGCCAATTCTTCCCCCGGTGGCGTAAAAAATTAATTGGAATTGAGGGGGAAGAATGGCTTCCCCCGTTCGTTGACACTACTGGATAGCCAGTTTGTTACCGATTCACCGTAAAAGTCACTTGACTCCCCGCGTGGAATGGCGACAAACTGGTGTCATGCACGCCGAAACACCAAATTGGGAAAGCCTTTACGACGAACACGCCCCTTCCCTGCTGCGCTGGCTGGGGTCAAAGGTCGGCCGTGACCAGGCGGAGGACTGTTTGCAGGAAATATGGCTGAAGGCCGTGGAAAAAGGATTTCCGGGGGGCCATTTTCGCGGTTGGATTTTTACCTTGGCGCGAAATTTTGTAATCGATCGCTCCCGTAGCGCCGCCTACAAATTATCGCGGATGACCACGCCCGGCAGTCATCCAGGAGAGGATGGCAAACCGTGGGAACCCCCAGATCAATCCGAATCGTCAGAGGATAGCTCTGATCTACTGGAATTGCTGTCGCGGTTGCGCGGATGCCTGGAAAAGCTGGACACGGATAAGGCCGCCGTGGTGCGGGGCTGGTTGAATGACTTGCCCTACAAACAATTGGCCCTGGAATTACAAATGGAAGCGTCGCAGATTTCAAAACGCTTTGACACCGCCAAAAACCAACTGCGGCGCTGCCTGCGGGAGGAAACCCCATGAACGCCCGTATTTTAGAGATCCCCAGCGAACCAGCGGACATTGCCGACTGGTTGGCCCGGGAACTAGTCGGCCCCGGACTGCCGCAACTGGCGCGGGAACTGCAAACAATTCACGGCGGGACAACTACCACCGCCACCGACGAAGAACTTTATCAATGGCTGGGCGGGGACAAAGCGATCCTGTTGGAACAAGGACTTACCGCTGTTTCGACGGATAAACAGAAACAACTTTTAGGCAGGCCGGAACTATTGGTCCCGCTCCAGGAATTGATTTTAATTGAAGGGGGCCAAATTTGGGAAAGACTGTTAGCCGCCGAACCGGACGTCGCTAGCGCTAGCCAGCGAGTTAAGAAAAAACTACAACTTCACAATCCCTTGTTTGCCGCGGGTAATTCCGGATCAACAGATATCCAGCGCCCCTCTTCCCTCCCCCCCCATATCAATTGGCGCTACTTGTGGACGGCGGTGGCGGTGGCGGCGTCGATTTTGGTGCTAAGCTTGTGGATTCCCCAGGGAAACCCTCCCCTCCCCCAACCGACCTGGGGCTGGCATGGCCCGGATTTGCTTTCGCAAAAATTGCCTCCGGCGGAATACTTGCAAACCTTGGCCAAGGCGGGTGACGCCTGGTTTAACAAGCGGCCCGACTCGACCGTCACGCTTAAGCAGCGAATTGTAGAAATGCGCAGCGGCTGCGACCGGCTCATTGTCGCCGAACATCCGCAATTGCCCCCTGTCGAGCGGGATTGGTTGCGGGAAAAATGTAAACTCTGGCGGGATAAATTTGACGCTCAACTGGCCGCGTTAGATAAAGGGACGGCCAGGGAAAAAGTCCAAGCGGAAATGGACGACATTGTTAAAAAGCTGGTGACCGCCCTGAATTCACGGGCGGAGGAATATAAAATGCGCGCGGGCATTTCAGCACGGCAGCCGGAATCGCCCGCAGGATATTTCCCGGGCAACGCGGTAGCGCGTATCAAACGATCACCAACGGGGATGACCGGTTAATCACCGGTTATACTACAACCGGCATCCAGGCCAAAACCACCTTATTCACGGTAATGTCGGCTTTCTTGGGCGTTAGGCACAGTTCCTCCAGCGGTAGCTTATCCGCCTGCACGGTATTTTCAATCTTCTCGCATTCAAGCTTAAATTCTTGATTCATTTCCTCAAACCGGGCGTTTAGCGCTTCTACCGTTTCTTCGGCATGGCCCACGTCGGCCTGCTGGCTGAGTGCCCGGCTGGCGGCCCGCGCGCCCGTGGCGGCGCGGCCAACATTCGCCGAGCTGGCTAGTTTGCGGCCAAAGACCGACCCGATCACCGAGGAACCAATCGTGATCACTGATTGAATGACCGTGCCGCGGGCTTGTTCTTTTTCCTTGGCCACTTTTTGTTCGGCCTTGCGAATCTGCTCCTTGAGCGCGGTCATCTTGGGGGAGTACTTTTGGCGCAGCTTTTCCAGTTCGGTGTCGCGCAGTTCGCGCGCGGCCTGGGACAAGCGGATGCGAAACTCCGCTTGCGATTCCCCCGGTTGGGAGACAATTTTCAGTTTGGCATATTTCCACAGGGGGAGCCGTTTGGTTCGATACAGGGAATCGCGCAGATCGCTGGCAAAACCCTCGTAGGCTTTCGCTTTGCAAAGCGCGGCGGGAAGCGTGGCAAACCGCGCGCCATCCTCAGGTCCGCTATCTAGATCGACTCCTGCCTCGGTCATATCCTCGGCGGAGGTCCAAACTTCGTCGGTCAACTTGCCATCCACCGGAACCAGGAATGTCACGTTTTCACTATGGTCAATCCCCTGCGCCGCATTTTGATAATGAACCTTGGCCGTGCCATACAGCGCCGGGCGATACTCCACGCCCTTCCCGGCTGGCTTTGCGGCGCGGCGGGCGATAAAGACTTCTTCGATTCCAGGGGGAAGAACCGGGCGACTGGCGGAATCCGCCATTTTTTGCACGGTCTCGGTCGCGGCCGCGCCATCCCGCAAGGGAGCCATCAACGTGCGGATCTGCTCGCTGGAAATTGGCCCCCGCAAGTACGACAACGCCCAGCGTGTTTGCAGCACGACCGGGGCATCCTCGTGCACGTTATTCATCAGGAACACTCTATTCCCTAGGCTAGAAAGCGTTTTTTCCAGCTCCGCCCGGTCAAACGCTGCTCCCGCGGCGGTCGAGGCCCCCTCCAATCCGTCTAGCACCCGCAGCTTGTCCCGCTCGGTCTGCAATCTGCCCAGAAACCACGTCCCGCAGTTGGATAACCCCTTGTAATCCAAATCCACCGGGTTTTGCGTCGCCAACACCACGCCCAGGCCGAACGCGCGGGCCTGCTTTAGCAGCGTCAGCATGGGCGTCTTGCTAGGTGGATTGGCGGTAGGGGGAAAATAGCCAAAAACCTCATCCATGTACAAAATCGCCCGCAGGCTGGTGGTACCGGTCTGGGCTCGCATCCAGGCGATGACCGCGTTGAGGACGATCGTGACAAAAAACATCCGTTCCGCGTCGCTCAGATGCGCGATGGATAAAATGACATGCCGCGGCTTGCCCGTGGAGGTGTAGAGCAACTTTTGGATATCCAAGGGAGCGCCGGTCAGCCAAGTCTGAAAGCCGGGTGACGCCAGCAAATTATTGAGCGCCATGGCCAGGGTAAAGCGGTCCTTTTGCGGGAAGAAGCTTTCCAGGTCTAAAAAGCCAAGCTTGTCAAACGGCGGGGTTTGAATCTCGCGAATAAGTTCGCCTAATGCGACATCCTTGCCCTCTTGCCAAGCCCGCTCGAGCAACGTGGCCAACAAGATAAATTCGCGGCTGCGCAGGGGATCCCCTTCGATTTGCAAGAGCGCCAACAACCCCGCCACGGCGCTGTTAATTTGTTCGCGCAAGGCGTCCGGTTGTTCGCGGATAGCGGCGGCGGGGGCGGCAAACGACTTCAGCACAGTGAGCGGCAGTCCCGCGTTACTGCCCGGGGTATAAATCGCTACTTCCACCGCGTCGCGGAATTTTTGAATGCGCTCGGGAGGTTGGTCCCAGTCCCCCAAGCCTTTTTTCCATCGCGCCGCGACATCCGTGGCGTATTCCTCGACTGATTTTCCCTGCCGCGTCGCTTCGCCCGGATCGATCCAGGGTTGAAAATCAGTGGGGCGAAGCTGGGGAAACGTCAGACACAAGTTGGCAATATCTCCCTTTGGATCGATGATGATCGCCGGGATTCCGTCAATGGCCGCTTCTTCGAGTAATGCCAGGCACAGCCCCGTTTTACCGCTGCCGGTCATACCCACGCAGAGTGCGTGCGTGACCAAATCCTTGGCGTCATAGAGCAGGTATTCGGACCGTGTTTTACCGCTGGCCAGATCGTAGGGCTTGCCCAAATAAAATTGGCCGAGGACTTCGTAGTCGGACATAAATGAGAGCGGCTAAGAGTGAAGGAAATGGATGTTCCCAGCTAATCGCTGGAAGTCAACGTATATTATGCAATGCCCCGTAAAAATCCGAAATAGCGTCGTTTGTCATGCCCCCTGTTCCCCGATCCCCTGCACCTCCGCATCCCTGCTTCTCCCCTCCCTAGAATTCCGCCGATGCCATCGGCGGCTTTGTGATCCCTGTTCCCTATTCCCCGTTCAAAGCATACACGGCGAACATTTTGTTTTGGTACAAGGCTGGCTCCGTCAGACGCGGTGTGTCGTCAAAATAAACCACAATCGCATAATCCGCCCCGTATTTCTTGCCCAATTCCTGGAGCCGTGGCAGCCCGTGGTGCGCGAGTGAATCATGCCAACGGTCCAGCGGATTGGCGGGGTTATCTTCCCCATGCAAATCGCGCAACCTTTGCCACCACGCCACCAGACTGGCGGCGTCCTGGGGCATATCCTTCCAGTTGACGACTTCTCCGCGCTGGGCGTACCACTTGAACGTGGCCGATAAGCGTGGCGTCAAAAAACGGGCTGATGAAGAGGTGTTTTCCCGTGCCCAGCGGCAGACATCTCGCCATTCCGTCAGGATATAGTTGCGGCGTTGATCGGGCCGGGCATCGACGCTGGCGGTATGCAGCCCCGGCACAGTAAATGGCCAATGAGGCATTTGTGCAGCGGTATCCCAGATGACCGCCGCGAGCAAAATCCCCCCCAGGCCCCAGGCCCGCCAATTGCCGCGCGAGGCAAATAACTCAACAACCCGCCACGCGGCAAAGCCCGCTAAGAGCGGAACAAACGCATCGCTACTGCGAAACCAGTAGTAACGCAACAGCGCATGCAGGCGGACAGGGTTGTCATGCCATAATATTTGAATGGTCAGACCCGCCATGAGTATGAGCACGCTCCCCACACACCATAGGACAAAAATATCCCAACGCCGCGGTAGCTCGGTTTGGTCACAAGGGACAGGATTTTTCCCGTTTGGCAGATTGTCGCGATCTTCCAGCAGCCAGATTCCCGTCAACAGGGTTAGCGTAAACGCCAACAATCCCAAAAAACGCACAAAATGCCGGTTGGGAAAGCGTTCTGGCAACAGATGATGGGAAAGCCGCTCGACCACATAGATTTCATTCGCTTGGGCGACAATATCCGCCTCTTGCCCGCGCGTCAGTTCCACTCCCCACCAAATCGACGGTGCTGCCAAAAGTCCCCCCACCACCCACGCGGGCCAGACTTTTGCCAGGGGGCAAGCGCTGCGGCCTAACACGAGCCACGCAATAAACGCGGCAATGGTGGACCACCCCCCCGCCAAAACATGAAATGCGCTCGCCGCGCCAAACAGCACAAACGCGCTACGCCAATGATCACACACTGCGCGGGCGACCGCGAATAAAATCAAAATATACGCAAAACCTTTGGCCTCGATGCCCCCTACCACCCATTCACCCGCCAGGTGATAGCGCTCATTCAGACCCACAAAGAGCGCGGCCGCCAGTGGGCCTCCGGCCGGATAGCGTAGTAATTTTCCCGCTAAATATTGCCACGCCGCCGCCAAACCCGCCCAAGTCAACAGTCGCCCCAGCCAGGCCGACCACTCCAATGGCATCACACGCGTGGTCCAGCCCCAGGTCCAATAAAACACTTGATGGGCGTCGGCGGATTCTAAAAAGAGTTCACCCTGGCCAAAATCAGGCTGCCAATAATGCCGCGCTTTGGTCAGATAATGGGTTTCGTTGGAGTCGGGTGTGGGCCAGGCTCCGTGCAAAAAAAACAGACTAAAAGTCGCCAGCCAACAGAGAAAATGTGTGATACGCAAGGGCATGGCGGGATGTTGCAGGGGCGAGGGGGTGGTGGATAGTGGGTAGGGGATAGTGGGTAGGGGATAGTGGTTGGTGGGTAGTGGTTGGTGGGTAGTGGTTGGTGGGTAGTGGTTGGTGGGTAGTGGTTGGTGGGTAGTGGTTGGTGGGTAGTGGTTGGTGGGTAGTGGGTAGTGGGTAGTGGGTAGTGGGTAGTGGGTAGTGGGTAGTGGGTAGGGAACACAAAGCTGCCGATGGCAATGGTGGAACTGTTGGTGCAGAGGTGCGGGGGAGCAGGGGAACAGGGTGAGGGGACAAAACCGCCGATGGCATTGGTGGGTTAAAACGCTGTATTCTGTGTCTAAGCAAATATTTTTAGTTGGTAAACCGGTTGCTGGTCCAAGTCTTTTGATCCTCGTGGGCCGAAGGCCCGACCTATCCCAGCCGCGCCTAAGGAGTTGTGGCAAGCGCAGTGTCGCCCTAGGTAAATGGACAGGACCAACGGCCCGATTCATCATCGCTGACAATCATGTTGTTACCACTTTCGCATATCATAGCCCAAAAACAAACTTACGAACAACGCAATTGCCCACGTCCACTGCCATTGTCATATTCGAAAACGGCCAAATGCGGTAAACTATATACAGCTTGCATCCCGCAAATGATTCCCTCGTATAACTCCTATGACCTCCACCGGACATACTTTTCGCAAACTTCTATCCACCGGCCCTGTCCCGTTACCCGGGGCCTTTAATCCCCTAGTGGGGCGGATGATCGCCGCTAGCGGGTTTCAGGCGGCCTATCTGTCCGGGGCCGCTTTTTCCGCCGGGCAGTTGGCCCTCCCCGATGTCGGCCTGTTTGGCCTGGCCGAACTGGCGGAAGAGACCCGGCGGCTCACCCGCGCTTGTGATTTGCCCATTTTGGTCGATGCGGATACCGGTTTTGGCGAGGCCCTGGCCGTGGAGCGGACCATGCGCGAACTGGAAGACGCTGGCGCGGCGGCCATCCAAATCGAGGATCAAGAACTCCCCAAGCGCTGTGGTCATCTAAGCGGTAAAAGTCTCATTTCCACGGATGCCATGTGCGCAAAAATTCGGGCGGCCGTGGCCGCGCGGCGAGATCCAGCGACCATGCTTGTTGCCCGGACCGATGCCCGCGGCGTGACCAACCTGGAGGAAGCCATTTTGCGGGCGCGAGCGTATGTGGCGGCGGGGGCGGACGCGATTTTTCCCGAGGCGCTAACCACCCGCGAGGAATATGTCCGGTTTCGCCAGGAGATCCAGACACCCCTCATTGCCAATATGACCGAATTTGGCAAATCGCCGCTCCTTTCGCTGCAGGAATGGGGCTCCTTGGGTTATAACGGAGTCCTCTTTCCCGTAACTCTCTTGCGTGTGGCCCTGCGAGGCGTTCAGGCCGCGTTGCGGGAATTGCGGGCCACGGGCACACAAGCAGGTTTTTTATCCCAGCTACAAACCCGCCAAGAACTGTATGACCTATTAGGTTACCAAGATTATGAAACGCGGGACCAAGCCTATTTTG
Organism: Pirellulales bacterium; assembly: GCA_033762255.1. Lineage (NCBI taxonomy): Bacteria > Pseudomonadati > Planctomycetota > Planctomycetia > Pirellulales > Pirellulales bacterium. The sequence continues at coordinate 44,241 of JANRLT010000008.1, forward strand.
GCAATTTGTAACATAACCTGGTACGAGTTAATACAAATCCGTCACCGATTTCCCCGTAGCGGCGACGTTTCGTCGCCGAAGGTCAGTACCGACGAGTTTTACTCGCCGATCTGCCCGTAGCGGCGAGTTTCACTCGCCGAATTAGTTTTTAGTTACTGGTTTTTGGTTTTTGGTTCAAAAGTCTTTCTACCGCAAATCGGTTACAGCCCCTAGCCCCGGGTTGGAGCGCAACGACCACCCGAGGGACGCAAAACAACCCCTCCCCAATTTTGCCGCGACGCCCACAAAGCCGCCGCTGGCATCGGCGGTGGGGGTGCGTGGGAAGAGGGATGCGGGGTGAGAATTGCGTGGAAAAATGTAGGAGGCAACTCCGTTGCCGAATTCCGCCGTGCAGCCGAAATCCACGCCAGAGTATCGTAAACCCGCTTACCAGCAAGATTTTTCGCGTAAATCCCCCTTCTGCATTTTTAATCGTAATTTTTTGATTTAAACCATCAAATCCTAACAATCTCTTTGCTAAAATTGAAACTACCCCCCACAGGCAATCTCCCATAAAATTGACAACATTCGGGGCAGACTATTTCATTCGGGGCAAACCATGTCCAGCGCACGCGATTTCTTTGGCGGTTCCCGACCAGTTCAAAATTCACCTTCCGCCCGGCTCTTTTCCGCCGCGCGCCGTCGCCGCGCGGGCTTTGAGCAATTAGAACCCCGCCTCCCCTTAGCGGGGGATTTGGAGTTGGTGAAGGATATTAATCCATTTCCTTTATCTTCTGCACCTAAAGAGTATATCGACCTCGGCGGGACTGTTTACTTCACAGCAAATGACGGTGTTAGTGGCATAGAGCTTTGGAAGAGTGATGGTACGGCGGCGGGAACTGTCCGCGTCAAGGATATCAAGCCTGGTGTAGATTCATCAAACCCACGCAATCTAACGGTCGTCGGCGGTACACTCTTTTTCATAGCCGATGAACTTGCCACTGGAATTGAGCTTTGGAAGAGTGACGGGACCGAGACCGGAACCGTGCGTGTCAAGGATATCCGTCCAGGTAATTTTTCTTCATTTTCCTCGTTTTATACCAATTACTTGTCAAACATAAATGGTACTCTATATTTTAGTGCTAACGATGGTATAAACGGATATGAATTGTGGAAGAGCGATGGGAGCGAGGCTGGCACCGTCCGCGTTAAGGATATCCGTCCAGGTACAAATTCGTCTAGCCCTCGCGCCATGACAAACGTTGCAGGTAAGCTATTTTTCATTGCCAACGACGGCATTAGTGGAAACGAATTGTGGAAAAGTGATGGAACCGCGACGGGCACCGTGCGCATCAAAGATATTAATTCTGGTACATTGTCCGCTTTTTTAACTACTTCAAATCCTTTACGCAATATTGGCGGAACGCTGTACTTTCAGGCTAACAACGGGATAAGTGGATATGATCTGTGGAAGAGCGACGGGACCGAAGCCGGCACTGTGCGCGTCAAGGATATCCGGCCCACTACTGGTTCCAGCAGGATTAGCAATCTGTCGAATGTCGGTGAAACCCTCTTTTTCACCACCAATGACGGCAACAGTGGTATTGAACTCTGGAAAAGTGATGGAACCGAGATTGGCACCGTTCGTGTCAAAGATATCCGTCCGGGTGCAAATTCATCTAATCCCAGCAACCTAACGAACTTCGGCGGAACGCTATTTTTCTTTGCCGATGACGGGTTCAGCGGCATTGAACTCTGGCAGAGCGACGGGACCGAGACCGGAACAGTACTCGTCAAAGATATACGGCCAGTTACAAATGACTTTTCTCCAAGTAACCTAACTGTAATAGGCGGGATGCTCTTTTTCACCGCGAATAATGGGGTCAGTGGCTACGAACTATGGAAGAGCGACGGGACCGAGACCGGAACAGTACTCGTCAAAGATATACGTCCGGGCACAATTTCTTCTAGCACTCACAATCTGTTGAATGTTGGAGGCATTCTCTTTTTCACAGCCAATGATGGGGTAACTGGTAATGAGCTGTGGAAGAGCGATGGAACTGAGGCGGGGACACAACTTGTAAAAGACATTCAACCGGGTGAGAGTTCGTCTAACATACGCAATCTGACGGACGTCGGCGGGACTCTTTTCTTTAGAGCAAATATTGGCGCTAGCGGCACTGAGCTATGGAAAAGCGATGGGACTGAAGCGGGTACCGTCCTTGTTAAGGATATTTGGTCGGGCACTATCGGTGCTTCCCCAAGCAATTTTACAGAAGTCGGCGGAATTCTCTTTTTTACCGCCGCTGACGGAGACAGCGGCACTGAGCTATGGAAAAGCGACGGGACCGAAGCCGGTACCATCTTGGTCAAAGATATACTACCGGGTTCTCGCAACTCCTACCCTCAAAACTTAATAAACGTCGACGGTACCCTCTTCTTTTCTGCCAATGACGGTGTGAGCGGTAGGGAATTGTGGAAGAGCGACGGGACCGAGGCGGGGACCATCCTTGTCAAGGATATCCGTGCTGGGGCTAATTCCTCTAACCCTTTTTACTTTACAGACGTGGGAGGGACGCTTTTTTTCAGGGCCGATGACGGCGTGAACGGACGAGAACTCTGGAAGAGTGATGGAACTGAAGAGGGTACTGTTCTTGTCAAAGATATACGCTCCGGTACAAACTCCTCAACCCTAAGTGAGTTGACGAACGTCGACGGTACCCTCTTCTTTTCTGCCGATGACGGTGTGAGCGGTAGGGAATTGTGGAAGAGCGACGGGACCGAGGCGGGCACCTTTCTGTTCAAAGATATTCGGCCGGGTTCTGGCAACGCCTACCCTAGCGACCTCATAAATATTGATGGGACGCTGTACTTTAGGGCCAATGATGGTTCCAGCGGTACTGAGTTATGGAAGAGTGACGGGACCGAAGTGGAGACCGTCCGCGTCAAGGATATTTGGCAAGGTGCAAATTCCTCTTTCCCTAATGCCCTTACAAATGTCGGCGGGATTTTCTATTTCTGGGCTAACGATGGCATGAGTGGATTTGAACTCTGGAAGAGTGACGGGACCGATGCTGGCACCGTACTAGTTAAGGATATAAGGGCGGGTTCTGCAAATTCCTCAGCGAGTTACCTGACAAATGTCAACGGCACGCTCTATTTCTTTGCAGATGATGGTGTTAACGGCTCTGAACTCTGGAAAAGTGACGGGACCGAGGTGGGAACTGTCCCGGTCCGGTTACCAGGGAATGTGCCGCTGCTTAATCCGACCTCACTGGTCGTTGCCGGAGACCGCCTATTTGTGGCGGGCAGTCGACCAGAAGTCGGAGAGGAATTATTTTCGATTCAGCTTGATCCTGCCACTCCATCAAATTTGCAGGCCACGCCCACGGGGGCTAATAAAATCCAGCTTTCCTGGGCGGACAACGCCACCAGCGAGACCGACTATCGTGTCGAACGCTCCATCAATGGCCCGGCGGGCCCCTTTACGACGATTGCCACGCTCCCCCCCAATGCGACCAGCTACACGAACACACAGTTGCCGTCGTATGTGAACTACACATACCGCGTCGTAGCGACCAGCACAGTGGGGGAGTCTGACCCATCGAACATCGCCACCGCCAGCGCGACGCTGGAACTGATCACCGGCACGAGCGCCGCCGACACCTATCGTGTCCGCCGCAATGGCACAACGCTCGAAATCTACGAAAACACGCTCCCCGGCCCAGGTGTCAATCCCGACTACGTGGCGGAACTGGCGGCAATGACGACCGGGGTGCTCACGTTCAATACGCTTGCCGGCAACGACGCGCTCGTGATCGACGCCAACGGCGCGGCGGATTTCGGCGCGCTGCGGTTCGTCTATAATGCTGGCGCGGATGAAAACACGTTGCAGATTACCGCGGGCGTGGCGCGTGTCGATAGCACAGCCAGCGGCGGGACGCTCGATACGACCGTCGCCGCGGGGGCCACACTGTTGACCGCGGGCCTGCGACAGCGGGATCTCACGCTGGCCGGGGCGAACTCGGTTGTTCGCGTGTTGCCAAGTGGCGCGGCGGCGGGGCTGGTCGTCCTTTCCCGCAATCTATCGATTGCCAATGGCGCTGTCCTGGACCTCAACGATAACGATCTGGTCCTGCACTACGACCCGCAAGCAGTCAGTCCACTCGCGGCCATCACCACCCTCGTGGACAACTTTTACACGTTTGGTCCGCTTCCCGGCGGCGGCGTCCCCCTCATCGGCAGCACTACAGTCGACAACTCCGGCGGCACACGCGTCATCATTCCCGTCGATAACGCCAATAGCCAGTTTGGCGACGTCGGCAACCCGTTTTATGACCTGACGCTGGGCGACAGCGGTGCGGGAACAGGCTTTAGCCAGATAATCGTCCGGTTCACTTATCCCGGAGATTACAACCTGGATGGGCAGGTGGATGGCGCGGATTATATCGTCGTCGATTCCCTTCCCGGCACCGTGACGCCCGGACTATCCGGCGGCTGGACCTTGGGTGACGGCAATTTTGACGGCACGATCACTGGCGCTGATTATTTGCCCATTGATAGCAACTTTGGCTCGGGCGTCGGCAGTCCGCTGGCGGTGCTGGACCTACGACCGCTGGGCGTATCCCCGGTCCCGATCGCGCCGGCAGTGACCAAAGAGCGGGTGATCAAAGAGCGGGGCGAGCCACGGACGACGCCCACGCTAGCCGCGCTCTTTGCCGATGATTGGCTCTTTGCCAACGAAGATGATTGGTGGGACGGTTTCGCCGGGGACGGTTACAATTTGGAAGGTGATAATTGGGATGGGGATGCGGACGCGCTTCTGGCGGGGGCCGTGTGGGAACTAGCGACCGGTAAACACGGCAAGTCCCGGCAAACCACATCGGCCCGGGACACGCTGTTTAACGCGGTTGGGGATTGACCGTGCCTTGGGCCTTCGCCCGCCAACCGAGTAATTTTTTGCAAATGCCAAGCTGCGTCATGAATCGGGCCTTTGGCCCTTACCTCATATTGCGTTAACCTACCTAGGGCGACGCTGGGCTTGCCACAGTTCAAAAAACAACAGCTGGAATAGAAGGCCTTTGGCCCACAACGGATCAAACGCCACTGGCCCGTAAGTGTAGAAACCTTGTAGAAGTCGCGAAAATCACGAGAAATTAACGATGAGTCGCGCTGGTAGCCAAGCACAGCTAATGTTCATCAGCGCGTGTGTATCCTGGCTCACGGAGGGTTTCCGTTCCGCCCAAACTGCCCCGTCACGAAAGAGAAATCCTGCTAAACCGAACCCCGACAAAAGAAAACCCACCAAACAAAAAAACCCCACAAATTGTGGGGTATCGGACTCTACTGGATACTATACAAACGTGCAGGTACCCCTACGGGGGGTAAACGAAGAAATCCTAACTATCTTTTGTGACAAGCACTTACGTCAAATAGCACAGGCATTTTGTGCATTTTCTGACGAACTCAAAGCTGAGCTGGCTGATTTGGTATCGCTCTGGTCCAAGCTCGCTATCGAATCTCGCGAGCAGGCTAAGGATTTAGTACTGGAAGCTTTGACTGTGCACCCTGGCGGAAGTGAATTCCAGAACTTATTGCACGGTGACAAGTGACAGAACCCTGCAAATCGTCGGAGTTACGGGGGTTGTGTCACTCAGACCCTAGCTTCCCGTTGAGGAAACGGCATCCGCTAGCTCCATTGGGTGAAGGTAAAATCTTCTAACCGATGGCCAAAAAGCTGGGAGGATAGGCGGGTGGTATGGCCGGGGAGGTAACCAACGCCCATAGGTCGGATTTTGATCTAGCCCGTAGGTGTAGTCTCATTCGGTCCCCTTGAAACCAAAAGGAACTCACTGAAACTAGTGTGGTGGCTCACACTATTGGATACTTTTAGAATCTGGAATTTGTGGTACCACTGCTCAGTAAAATCCGATATCGCCTGACAATTTTGGTTCCTACAATTCAGAGACACTACACTAGCTAGCATTAGCAGTATCACAATCCGGGTTTTTTTTTCGAGCGATCCTTCGGTAGTTGGCGTTGCATTTGCCTAACTTATTTGCTCCACTGAGGTGGATGCGAGAGTGCAGGCCAACAGCAAACTGTCCCTTGTTTTAGATTACTGTTATTGTTAAAATAATAAATATTTTGGAACTTTGGTTTAAATTTGAAACTTTGTATGTTTCGATGCATTTACGTGCTGTTGACGATCACTGGCATTTTGGCTTGTCCGTTCAACTGCGCGCTCAAAGCGGCGCACTACTACGATTGCACCACCGTTAGCGAACACGCTTGCCAATGTTGTACTTGCCAGTCCCCACCCGGCAGTGATTACTGCAACACGACGAATTCCGAGAGTCGACCTCACGATTCGACACCCAGTGACGAGGATTGTACAGATTGCATTTGTAACATGCCCGCTATCACGGTCATGCAGCGGATTGTGCTACCGGAATTCGCTGGCGTCCCAGAGTTACTTGTATTTGGTAATGATCAGTTTGCAATAGTGGGGATTGTTCGAGGGAATTTATCAGAACAGTTTTTATTTGAGCTAAAGCCACTTTCTGGTCTTAAATTGCGCATTTTCTTGCAATCATTTTTAATTTAAACGATACTATTGCCGCTGGTCGCGGTCCGCGACATACATTTTTGCGTACTTGCACAGCCAATTGGGCGTTTGGCCAATCAAGAATTAGGTAGCTCCGCGTTTGCACGTTCTGTGAATTGCCAAACAGGCCACTGAACATGAAAAGCGATTCTAGTTTGCTTTTCTTTTTCTCGTAACCGATTCATGAACCTGCATTTATTACCCTGGGAATACGGCATCCGCAACGTCTTCCGTCGCCCGACGCGCAGTCTCTTAACGCTGCTCGGGTTGACGACAGTCGTCCTTTTGGTGTTTGTCGTAGTGGCGTTTATTCGCGGATTGGAAGCGTCCTTAGCCGTGAGCGGCGATCCGAGCGTAGTGTTAGTGTATTCTGTCGGCGCGGCGGCGGATATTGAAAACTCCGCCATCCCCGCGCGTACTGCAAGTTTATTAGCAGCCAGCCTAGAAGGCGTGGATCACCGGTTTGACGTAAGCTACGTTTCGCCCGAGTTGTACATCGGCACCCGCGTCACCGTGGATCAATCCCGCCCACCCTCATTAGGAATCGTGCGCGGCGTGACGACCGCGGCGCCGCTGCTCCGACGACAAGTCCAAATGATTGTAGGTAAGTGGCCCGCAACGGGCGAAGTGTTGGTCGGTCGCTTGCTGGCTGCAAAGTTGGGCTGTTCGTCGCAGGACTTGGCAGTGGGCGACACAATCAAATTCGACGGCAGAGATTGGCGAATCAGCGGCCGTTTTACCGCAGGGGGAGCCGCCTTTGAATCGGAAATCTGGTGCGGACTGGAAGACTTGCAACAAACGCTCAAGCGGCAGGATTTGAGCCTGGTCGCACTGGGCATGGCGAATAGCGCCGCTGCTTCGGATGTCGAATTGTTCTGCAAAGAACGAGTCGATTTGGAATTGCAGGCTGTTGGTGAGACGAAGTACTACGCTTCCCTCCAAGCCCATTATCAGCCGGTGCGGATGCTCGGTTGGTTGGTGGTGTTCTTAGTTGCTGGGGCGGGGGTTTTTGCCGGCTTGAACACGATGTATGGGGCGGTCGTGGGACGGGTGCGGGAACTTTCGACGCTGCAAGCGATTGGCTTTCGTCGTCGCGCAGTAGCGGCAAGTTTGATCCAAGAGGCGTTGTTGTTGGCAATGGCCGCGTCGCTGCTCGCTGCGGTACTGGCCTTAGTGTTGGTCAACGGCACTGCGGTTCGCTTCACGATGGGGGCTTTTGCCTTACGCGTTGATAGCGTGGGAATTTTGATCGGATGTGGAACTGGTTTTTTGTTAGGTCTGCTGGGAGCCATTCCCCCGGCTATCAAGGCGCTCCGTTTTTCCATCGTGGAAGGCCTCAAAGCGGCTTGATTTTCGACGACTTTACTAAGGAGAATTTGTCATGTTGCATCTAATCCGTCCGGCTGCATTGTTAACTCTCGCGCTTTTCTGCTGCACCGGCTGCGGCAGCAATAGCAACGCTCCCAACAGTCAAGCGCCGACCGCCGCGGGAGCGGCTTACGTTTTGAAAGCGGAACCGACTGGCGCGCAAGGGATCAAGCTGGCGCGCGAAGCAGCCAAAGATAATGACCAGATCGTGGTCGTCGGCCGGATCGGCGGATCACCCAATCCCTGGGTGGATGGTCAAGCCGCGTTCACGCTCGTTGACATGGAAATGAAACCCTGCGCCGAGAGCGAAGGCTGCCCCACTCCATGGGACTATTGCTGCGAAGTTGATCTGCTCCCAAAGGCGATGGTAATGGTCAAGCTGGTCGATCCCAAGGGTAAGACGGTTACCCAGAACGCGAAAACGCTGCTTGGGGTCAAGGAATCGCAAACCTTAGTCGTTCGCGGCCTCGCCAAACGGGACGAAATGGGTAATCTGTCCATCTTGGCCGACGGCGTCTTCGTCAAATAATGAGCCTGTCAAAAGATTGTGGGGGCTGATTTCATGGCAACTTCCGTCGATCTCCGACAACTCGCAGTGGATCGTGGCGACGCGCGCGCGGGCTTGCCCGCGCGCCGCCGTCCTTGGGTGTCACGTTACGGCATCCCGTTCGTCATCGTGCTGGGTTTTGCCATAGTCGTCACATGGTCGTTTTCGGAACAATTCTTGCCGGCGAAATCCGTCACGGTCACGCCGGTTCTTGTTAGCCGTGCTGAAATCCAACAATCGGGAACTCCGCTCTTTCAAGCGGCGGGCTGGGTCGAGCCTCGTCCCACTGCCGTGATGGCTTCGGCGATGGTCGAAGGGATCGTCGATAAGTTGCTCGTGGTGGAAGGACAAGCGGTGGAGAAAGATCAACCGTTGGCAAAACTCGTCGATCAGGATTCGCGGTTGGCATTAGCTGAAGCACAAGCCCTCTTGCAATTGCGCGAAGCGGAATTAGCCGAAGTTGAGGCTGCGCAAAAAGCGGCGGCAAGCAAGTTTGAGCAACCGTTGCAATTGCAAGCCGCCTACGCAGAAGCGGAAGCGGCACTAGCCAAGTTGCAAACTGAGATGATGAATTTGCCGTTTGCGATTCGTTCGGCAAAATCGCGGCAGGCCTTGGCGCAACAAGATTATGACGGTAAATCGAGCCTCACCGACTCCATTGCCGGTCGGGTGATCCAACGTGCGAAAAATGAATTGGATACAAGCACCGCCTTAGTGGAAGAATTGGAAAACCGCGCTCCTAGTTTGGAAAAAGAAGCGCAAGCTTGGCAACGCAAATGCGAAGCTCTGAAACTGCAACTAGAGGCGAAAACCGACGAGACGCGCAAACTCGGCGAAACTCAAGCTCAAGTTAAAGCGGCCCAAGCGAGATTGCAACAAGCCAAGTTGGCTGTTGATTCAGCCGGGTTGCGTCTCCAGAGAATGACGGTCGTCTCCCCCATCGCGGGGCGTGTGCTTTCGCTCAACGCCCAGCCCGGTCGTCGTTTGATGGGCATCAACGCCGCCTCGGAACGCGACGCCAGTACGGTGGCCAGTCTCTATGACCCGGCAAGACTGCAGGTCCGTGCCGATGTTCGCCTGGAAGACGTATCCCGAATCCAATCGGGACAACCGGTGCAAATTTCTTCTGCCGCCCTCAAAACAGCCCTTGCCGGCGAGGTGATCACGGCGACTTCCTTTGCTGATATTCAAAAGAACACGTTACAGGTGAAGGTAGCGATTCACGATCCGCCCGATGTCATCAAGCCGGAAATGTTGGTGCAAGTGACATTCCTGGCCCCTCCGCAAACCAGTGCGGCATTGGAACTGGCCCAAGAGACCGTCCGTTTATTGATTCCCACGGCACTGGTTGAAAAATCGGAATCCGGCGCACAAGTCTGGATCGCGGATCGCGCCAAGAATGTGGCCCGCAAACAATCGGTTCGCTTGGGTACGGCCAGCACCCAGGAACTGACGGAGGTCGTGGAAGGGTTAACTCCCTTGGACAAACTTGTCGTGGGAGGTCGCGAAGGTTTGACTGAGGGAGAACGAATCAAAATCAGCGGTGATGATACCTCGTTGGGGTCGCATAACAGTGCGGTTCCTTCAAAGCCGACAAACAAAAGCAAATAACGACGCTACCTCAAACGCCTGGGAATCAGCATATGGCCCTCATAGAAATCCGCAAGCTCACCAAACAGTTTCGCAAAGGCGAAGAAACGATCACTCCCTTGCGCGAAGTCGATCTCGATATCGAGCGGGGTGATTTCGTCTCGTTGATGGGAGCCAGCGGAACTGGCAAGAGTACGCTGCTCAACGCTCTGGCCGGGATCGACCACCCAACTGACGGGAGGATCGTCGTGAACGGCGTCGATATTACCCGCCTCTCGCGCGGCAAGTTGGCCGATTGGCGCGCCGCGAACATCGGCTACATCTTTCAGATGCACAATCTGATCCCCGTTCTGACGGCCTACGAAAATATCGAACTGCCGTTATTGCTACTCCCTTTCACCGGAGCCGAACGGCGCAAACGGGTAGAATTGGCGCTCGATGCTGTCGATCTCCGCGATCGGGCCAATCATTACCCACGGCAACTCTCCGGTGGACAGGAGCAACGCGTCGGCATCGCCCGCGCGATTGTCGCCAACCCGACGATCATTGTCGGCGACGAGCCGACGGGCGATCTCGATGCGGTCACGACCGAGCAAACCCTGGATTTGGTCGAGCGATTGAATACCGAGTTGGGGATGACGCTGCTGCTCGTGACGCATGATCCCAAGGTCGCCGCAATCGCCGGACGGCAATTGCGATTAGAGCAAGGGAAGTTGCTGGAAAAAGGCAAGGAAGTGGCGTTGGTCGGTGCGGACCTTGAACAACGGAGCGCCTGACCATGTTTCGCTTCGCCGGTTATGTCCTGAAAAGCCTCTGGCGGCATCGCGGCCGAACAATGCTGACCGTCAGCGGTTCGGCCGTGGCGCTCTTCGTCTTTTGCTGCGTGGGAGCGGTGCAACAAGGCTTGGAGCAACTCACCAAAAACCGCCAAGCCGAGCGCACCTTGATCGTCTTTCAAGAAAACCGCTTCTGCCCCGCCAGCAGCAAACTACCGGAAGACTACACCCGTGTGGTTGGCAAACTTCCGGGAGTGAAAGAGGTTGTCCCAATCAAGGTTTTCACAAACAATTGCCGAGCCAGTTTGGATGTGATCGTCTTCAACGGAATGCCCCCTGAAAAGCTTCGTGCCGCGCGGGATTTGACGCTACTCAAGGGAAGTTGGGGTGATTTCGACGTCCGGACCGATGCGGCCATTGTCGGGCAAGCTGTCGCCGAGCGGCGCGGGCTCAAGGCAGGACAGAAGTTTTCCATCGGCGAGGTAACGGTTTCCGTCGTCGGGACATTCCGTTCGACGGTGCCTGCGGAAGAGAATTTCATCTATACCCATTTGGATTTTTTGCAACGCGCCAAAGGGAAGAACGCGGTCGGCACAATTACGCAGTTGGAAGTCTTGCTGACCGATTCGGCAAATCCCGATGAATTGGCGACCAGGATCGATGCGGAGTTTCACAATGGTCCGGTCGCCACGACGACGCGCTCCAAAGGTGTTTTTCAAGCCGACACCTTGGCCGATTTGGCCGAGTTGATCGGTTTCGCCCACTGGCTCGGTTACGCGTGCGTGGGCTTGGTTCTGGCTCTTGTGGCAACGACCACAGTCATGGCCGTGCAGGACCGAATACAAGAGCATGCGATTCTGCAAACCATTGGTCTGCGACCGTGGCGAATCTTTCGGTTGGTCGTGACGGAAAGCTTGTTGCAAAGCCTGGCCGGCGGATTGCTGGGCATCGGTTTCGGAATGCTGTTGCTGGCCTGGGGCGATTTTGCCGTGGGAGCCGAAGGTGTCATGATCGCGTTTCGACCCTCGGCGCAATTGGCAGTGGTTGGTGCGATTGTTTCCGCGGTTGTCGGCATCTTGGCTGGCATCGCACCCGGTTGGCAAGCCGCACGGGCTGAAATTGTCACCGCTCTACGGCAAGCATAATGCATTATTGATTTTTTAGCGAGTTATAGATGTCACCACATTTGAAGCGTGGCTTGAGCTAACACGCCTTGAATTCGCTAAAAAGTTAGGGCGCGGTGATTGCCTGTAGACTATTAGTGAGCAACAAGCCTTCGATTTCGGCGGTGACTATTAGCAACGGCCTTGTTGAATATTACCACTAATTGTGCTTGCACACCCAAAAAATGGCCACGCTAGCAGCCTGTTGAAGTAGTATTTGCAGCCACAAGATGTTGTGGTTTTGACCAACACAAAACAACTGCTGTTTGTGCATGCACTTTGTTTTTCAGCAGGCAGCTAGCACGGGATGTGGTATGAAAAATCCAATTAGTCAACAAGGCCATTTGCAACTCTTAAAACGCGGCCAGTTTCTGTTCCATCACTTTTCCAGTGTTCTTGGCCCTTCACTCTGAACAAACATCCAGTTATGGTTGCACCAGGGTTGCACCTGCGACAGGGCAACTATGTTCCAATCTTACAACCGCTTTCAAATTGACAGTCTGACCATTGGCACCGATAACACAATAGAGAACGCTGGAAGTGGCACTGCAGTCAACGAGACACGACCATAGTCACAATATTGACAGCGACCGTTACTAATTCGGAATGACAAGACACCATCAGATTTTTTCTACCGGGCCGTTCGGGAAATGCTAATTCATGAAGTGTCAAAATGGCATTAGTAGCTTAAGTCGCTGAGGCGGTTACCAATCTGAAACCGTGATGCCCACATAGAATTGTACTAATGCTTGTCATTCAGCGGACATGAAAGCAAACCAACACCCAATTGTTAGCGAGGATAATACAATTCCAGCGGCAATTGCTGGCCAGAATCCCAGCCCTAATCGAGTTGCAAAAGCCAACGGTAGAAAAAACGGCAATCCGAGTGGAACAAGTACCAGCGTTTCGCGGGCCATTTTAGAAATTGCGGGCAAGTCGCGATGCTGATTCCAACTCAAGACAAATGCCAAGACGCTGACGATTGGCAACGACAGGAGTAACGCGCCATAGCGGGGATATCGCTTGGATAGCTCCGCCACGGCGACGATGATGATCGCAGTGATACTTACGCGGACAACATTCCACAGAATTCCCATACGATTCTCCTTCCATTTTGCTTTCCCACTGGCGGGTGCAAGTTATTGCAACCATTCGCCAGGGGGAATCATGCTCACTGGATCGGTTAATAACTATTCCTTAAATTCACCCGTCGCCGGTTTCCCGTCGATTTCGCCGGAGACAGTTCCCTGGAAATCGGCCACGTTGCCGATACCAGGATCGGTGCCGACAAACTTAGCCGCTTTGCCATCAGCCGTATCGACGGGCGACAGCGTAACGGTCATGGGGGCGACGACGGTTCCGTCTTTGGTTTTCGTCTCTTTGGTACTCAAGACAAATTCCTTGGCCGCGATGGCGGATGGTGTTTTTTCGTCACTGCCAAGGAACAGCACCGTACATTCCTTTTTGCCGTGATCCACGGTAAATTCCGCATGATGACTCCCCAGATCAAACACCACCCCGCCGTTCGGCCCAGTACCATGTGCATGTTCAGGCGTGACAGGCAACCCCTTCTTGGCGTCAGGCTTGGGGGCTTTGGAATCCGAGCAACCCGTCAACGCCAGGGCCGCGAAAAAGAAACCCGCACTCAGCAACTTCAAGTATCTCATGACATCAATCCTCTCGTAAAAAATGAAACAAATCGGAACGTCATACGCACCACTAAACGCCTTCCAGAAGTTCTTCTTCAGAACTCCCGCCGTGGACCAACCGTTCGGCGTCCTTGCCGCTAAATTTCCAAAACAAACCGGGGTGAAGCAGGAACTCGCAAAATGTGGAAGTCATCAGACCGCCCAAAATGACAGTGGCAACCGGATAAAGAATTTCCAAACCCGGCTTTTTTCCGCCAATCACCAACGGCACTAACCCGATCCCCGCAGTAAGCGCCGTCATGAGGACGGGAGCCAGTCGTTCCAAGCTTCCTCGCAATACCGTCGCTTCCGAGAAAGCTTGACCTTCTTCTTTCATCAAATGGAAATAATGCGTCACCAGCAAGATGCCGTTTCGCACGGCGATACCTCCCAATGAAACAAATCCGACCAAACTCGCAACCGTCAGCGATTGATTGCTCACCATCAACGCCCAAACTCCGCCGATAAAAGCCGTGGGAATCGCGTTGAGGATTTGAAAGGTGATGCGTGGCGAGGGATACAACATCATCAGCACGACGAAGATTCCCGCCAGCGACACACCGGCTAAGCCCGAAATCATCAGCGTGGCCGAGCGTTGGGCTTCGAATTGTCCGCCGAACTCGATGAAGTACCCCGCCGGGAGTTGCACTCGTTGCCGCACATTCCGTTCGATCTCTTCAATGGCTCCCGCCAAATCTCGTCCGGTCACGTTGCAGCGAACGACCTGCTTGCGGCGAACGTTCTCACGATTGACCAAGTTCGGACCGCTTGCTGCTTCGGGAAAATCCGCCAAATCTTTCAAGCGCACTTGTCCACGGCCATTAGGCAATTCAATCCGGAGTTCCTTCATAAAATCTGGGTTCGAGCGATAGGGTTCTTGGAGCTTTATTACCAGATCAAATCGCCGTTGACCTTCCAGGATTTTCGAGACAACTTCGCCTTTCAAGGCGGTCTGAACGAAGTCTGCGACAAATTCACGGCTAACGCCGTAGAGCGCGAGTTCACTCGTTCGCAAGACAACATGCAATTCGTCAACTCGTTCTTGGGGATCGACGATGGGCGGCGTCACACCTTCCACTTCGGCGAGCACGGTCCGAACTTCTCCGGCAAGTTGCCGAATCTTGTCCAGATCGTCACCGTAGATTTTGACCGCGACTTGGGCATTCACGCCGGATAGCATGTGACTAATTAAGTGCGAGAGAGGGCTGTTCCGCTTCGATCTCGACCCCCGGCACTTCAGCCCGCAAATCTGAGAGGACGGTTTTCAAGAATTCATCGCGGTGTGTCCCGGCGTTGGGGTTAATCGTCAAAATGTATTCGCCCACATTCACCGGCTGAGCATGTTCGTCGAGTTCCGCTCGCCCCGTACGGCGGGCGAAATGAAGAATGGCCCCGTCGGGGTTGTCCTTGGATTTTTGCATCGTCTTTAGCTTCCGATCAATTACATGAGAGACTTCATTCGAAGCCTTCAACGACGAACCGCCGGGCAACGCGACATTGATTTGCACGCTTCCTTCATCGAACTTAGGCAAAAAGTCGGCTCCCATGCGCGTCAACTGCCACGCACTTAAACCGACGAGCGCCCAGGTCAACAGCAAGAGGATACCGGCATGTTGCATACTAAAGCGAATCAAATAACTCGCTCCCCATTTCAGCCATTGCAGCAACTTGCTGTCATGTTGCCGGTGGGTCGCTTTCGATTGCGGCAAAAGGTAATAGGACAATACCGGCGTGACGGTGAGCGAAACGACTAATGAAGCCAGGATCGAGACGATATAGGCGATTCCGAGCGGAATAAATAAACGACCTTCGACCCCCGATAACGCGAACAACGGGAGAAACGCCAGAATCACCACCGCCGTACCGAAGACAATCGCCGAACGGATTTCGCGACTGGCTTCATACACGACCAAGAGCGCGGGCTTGGGTTCGGCTAGCGCATTATTTTCCGAAAGCCGCCGAAAGATATTTTCCACATCCACGATGGCGTCGTCCACGAGTTCACCCATCGCCACCGCGATTCCTCCCAACGTCATCATGTTGATCGACAATTCCGTGCCCGTGAGCGTGCCGATGAAGCGGAACACCAAGGTCGTGATGACTAACGACAGGGGAATTGCCGTTAAGGTAATAAATGTCGTACGGATGTTGAGCAGAAAGAGGAACAACACAATGACGACGAGAACGGCCCCAATGACGAGCGCCTCTTCGACGTAGTAAATCCCCCGGTCGATAAATCCCTTGAGCTGAAACAACTCGGTATTGATCACCAAGTCGGCGGGGAGTGTGGCCTCCACTTTCCGCAACGCGGACTTCACTTGCTCAGTAAGCCTCCGGGTATCTGCGTGCGGTTGCTTCACAATCGTGATCACCACGCCCGGATTGCCGTCAATGCTCGCATCGCCCCGTTTGGGAGCCGGACCTTCTTGGACGGTGGTAACATGCTTGAGTAACAAGGTCCGCTCGGAGATGAACTTGATGGGCACTTCCAGCAGATCATCGACCACTTGCTGTGGAAGCGGCCCTAGCCGACCAATGATGCGAACAGGGCGCTCGTTTTGTCCTTCTTCCAAAAAGCCGCCGCTCGTATTGAGATTGTTGGCTTTGAGTGCAGCTTCAATCTCGGTCAGAGAAATATTGAATTCTTGCAGTTTGGTCGGATCGACGAGGACTTGATATTGTTTGATCTCGCCCCCCATGATAATCACTTCGGCGATGCCGGGCAGCTTGATCAATCGTGGCCGGATAACCCAATCCGAGATGGTTCGCAGATTCATCCGTTCTTGTAACGGTGTCCGAAACGTTACCGTTTGAGGATTGCCGTCGAGTTTGAATGTTGCAGTTAGCTGTGGTGTAGCTCCTTCCCATTGCACGTCTCCCGCGATGACTTTCACCCACGTCTCGGGATCATTTCGCTCGCGTGGTTTCCAAACGGTGATATCGGAATTGTCAGCGAGCACAATTCGTTCGGCCAATAATCCTGTGTCCCCGATCGAGGCGAGTTCGCCTCCCTGTGGACCCTTGCGGCGATGCAAACCGATATGCAAAATTTGCCCCATAATCGAGGCCGGAGGTGTCATCTGCGGGCGAATCCCATCTGGCATTGGCACGACTGCAAGTCGCTCCATGACCACTTGTCGGGCATAGCGAATCTCCGTGCGCCAATCGAACTCCACGTAGATCACGTTCATGCCCTGACTCGACTGGCTTCGGACGGCTTCCACTCCCGAAGCGCCCAGCAGTGCCGTCTCAATCGGAATGGTGACCAAGGTCTCGACTTCTTCCGGCGACAGTCCGGGACATTCCGTGAGGATAACCACACAGGGTCGGTCTAGGTCGGGGAATACGTCAATCGGGATCGCTGTCGTTAAGTAACCGCCATAGACCAACACAACCAGGCAGGCAGCTAGAACTAGCGTCCGGTATCGCAAGGCAAGACGAATCACGGCGTTTAGCATGGAGTTACCTATTGCTTCCCTTCGTCTTCATTTTTATGGAGACTTCCATCCGCGTGGATGTGGAAGCCCTTAGGAACTCCACTCGCGCCCCCCTTGGTCATGCGGTTCAACTGGGCCGCGGCGGTGCGGACCACTACGGCAATCGTCCAATGCTCCTTACCCTTCAAATAGGTTGGTAAGGAAACGTCATTCGCAATCACCATCTGCTCATGATCGCGGTGAAGCACATGCACGCTTTTCCGCTCGAACGTGTTGACGTTTTGCGTTAAGACAAAAGCTTCCGGACCTTCGAAGACAACCGCGTCGGCAGGCAGCACAAAAACGTCTTTAAGTTGTTCCACTTTGACTAGCACGCGAACTTTTTGCCCCGGACGGAATCTCCAGAGCAGTTGCGTCTTGTCTCCTTGGATAATTGATTTGGATTGATTCTCTAAAGGGATCAGAAATGTAAATGTCCGGGAGACAGGATCAATCGTGTTGGCGAGGTAGCGGATGGGGAACGTCCGTTCGAGTATGGGCCAATCGGCGTCCGGAGCTTCCTGAAAATCGACTTGGACCGACCAACCTTCTTCGACGCTTCGTTCCAGGATGGGCGTTTCGTCGCGGAATGCCCGGCCCTCAATGGCCAACATTCGGTGATTCGAGAGGTGACAAAGCGTTTGTCCCGCTTGTACTTGCTCGCCTAATTCAACCTTGAGTTCTTGAACCTCGAATGCCAACCCCGACTCATCAGGAGCCTGTGGACCGGCGCTGGAATTCTCTGTCGTGTTAAGTCCCTGTTGACCGGAAATCGGCGCGGGGACAACGACGGAAATCTCGTTCACTAATTTCCCCGTGGCAATTCCATCAAGGTCGTATTTCGATAAGCCTCGATTGAGTAGTTCCAGCCGATAGGCTTTGACCGCCGCTTCCAAGCGCGCAATTTCGTTTTCCACCTAAATCAATTTGGCTGGAGCGATTCCTTCGCCGCCATTCGCTTTCGCCGGGCAGTGGCGAGTTCGATATTTTGGCTCGCATTGAACAATTCCGTTTGCGTTTGCTGGAATGACTCACTGGCCAGTTTGAGCGTGAATAGCAGATCGCCACGCCGAACCGTATCGCCAGGGAGATGCGCAATGTGACTGATCGTGCCGATAGCCGGGGCAACGATCTCCCGGTCGCTCACCCCCGGCCGATCCACAACCATGCCGGGGACTGTCATCGATTTCCAAAACGGCTCGCCCATGACCTGCTTGGCGGTCAACTTCAAGTTCTTCTGCGCTTGATCACCGACAATAATTTTGGTTGCGGTTACTGAGGATTCATCCGTAGGAACGGCGGAATTCGCCTCATCACGTGGGCCAGTCTGCGGCAGCCAGTAAGCCCGCGAAAAGTAGCCCGCAATCGCTATCCCGATGATGAGGGGAGCGAGCGCATACGGATTAAGAAATCGAAACGGCTTCATAGGAAATCTTCTCCGGCTTTCCGGCGGTAATAGCGCATCATGCGCAATGTGTTCGAGTGCGGATGGGATCTATTAGCTGCGGGAACGCTAGGCATATAGCGTAAGTCACGCGAGCTACGTTACAGTGGCGCAGAAGAGCGCAAACTCAAGCAAGCTTGCCCAAATTAAATGCGGAGAGTCCGCAATTCTAAGAAGCGCGCGCAGTGGTGCTCGCGATTTTTCGGCATCGTTTTACAATCGCGATTATGCCATTGGTTAGTCGCCGGAATAAATATCGCGGATTGCATCAACAATCCTGCGCTGGCAAGTGGCGATTGGGAAACCAACTCACTGCCCCGACCAGTCGGCTCGCAGGTCGTTGTCACTGAGGTTAAGTAAATCGCGTCCGCGCCGTGATGCTCAACATGATCGATGGCCGTGTCGGGAACCGTAGATTCTTCCTGATGGGTCGAATATCCGTATTTATCCTGATGCTCACCATGCCCATTCGTGGCGTGGCGATGTTCATGCTGTCCGTGACAATGACCATGGTCTGCGTGATGTTCATGGTTCTCACCCATCAGCCAGGAGATATGGACATGCGGCATAGCGCTATGATCCGCGGATTGCATTCCTGCATGCGCATGAGAAATCGCGGCCCATTGGCCGAGGATAAATCCCACGAGTGCGAGGATCGCAACCAAGCATCGGAACATAGATTTACCTTGGTTCTCCTGTAAGCAAACCATCGCAATCTGGAAACTATGCCTTTCGACCGAGCCCCGATGGCTGGCTGTTTTCGGCACTCTGGCAGTATACTATGTTTTTCCAGTGCGATATAGACTGAAGTCAAAAACGACTTCAATTTGTTCACAAATTCGCTCTAACTGTAGTTCACCAGTACCTTAACCACAGTTGGAGAGGGCATTCAAACGCTCAATTTACGAATCCAGATAAAGGTCATTGACTTCCTTCAGGGGCAGTATCTACTAGAATTCTAACGCCAGCCGGTAGGTATCGAAAGTCATGGCCATCGCATTATAACGACGACTGGATGATTTTGTGAAGCTTCGTGACAGTGGAATGCCTGATGAAGCATATTGGGAAACGCTTTTCGACATTCCGCATACTCTCGACGCACTGGGGGTTTGCCGGGCGTTGACTGATGTCGTTGAGCTGGGATGCGGTTACGGCACTTTTAGCATCCCAGTTGCGCGGCGAATTTCCGGCACGCTTTTCACCTACGACATTGACTCCCGAATGATCGAGCGAACTAAGGCACGCGCAGCTAATCTGGAAGTCAGCAACATTGTCATTCATGAGCGCGACGTCATCGAGCGTGGCTTTGAGTTACCAGCACAAAGCGTTGATGCGGTGCTGCTGTTTAACATTCTGCACTGCGAGCATCCGGAATTGTTGCTGTCTCAAGCTAATCAGGTCTTACGACCTGGTGGTCAGTTGCTTGTGACTCACTGGCTCTATAATGCCCAAACGCCGCGCGGACCCGCATTGGAGTTACGCCCTCGCCCCCTACAAATCATTCAGTGGGCGAACATGAAAGGCGTTTTCAATGTTGTGGGCGCAGAAATCCGCTTGCCACCTTGGCACTATGGGTTAAAGCTTCTTAAATCTGGTGAATAAAGTTGGATAGTCGAGTGACCTGAGAAATGCCGAGGGACCTGGGATCGATTCAGGAGTCAATTACTGTCCACTTGTCGCTTGCAAACTATTGCTCAGAAGCAACCCTTCGATTTCCAAAGCGACGGTGCGCAGCTCCGCAATGGAGTTGAGGTATTCCAAGTTGGTTTGCGAAAACGTTCTTTGCGCGAGTAAGAACTGAAGGTAATCAAATTCTCCCGCTTGGTATGCTTTTTGGACAAGTCCTAGATTTTCTTGTGCGTTGGGTAAGATTTCTTGGGCGTATCGCTCGACCTGGATGCGGGCGGAATCGTAGCGCTGAAACACGACGGCCAAGCGTTGCTGTAGATCCAACTCCAGTTTTTGCAAAGAACGTTCCGCGACGAGCGCTTCATGTCCTGCCTGTGTAATTCCCCCTTGGTTTCTGTTCCACAGCGGAATCGGGAGCGTCACTTGAACCGCACCGTTGACCGCATCGATAGAGCGATCGTCCTGCACGATCCCCTGAAAGGACAGATTCGACTTCTTTTCGGCTTGTGCCCGCTGATACGCCCAACGTGTCCGTTGAATTTCGGCTTGCGCAGCGGAGATTTCCGGACTGGTCGATAATAAGCGTTGCAGCGAACTCTCCCATTCATACCGGGGAATGTCCGCATCCACGATACCCGCCAAGGGCTGAGGAGCCAGCGTTGGCACTCCCACGATTGCGGCCAATTTACGCCACGCCTCGACATATTGATTCTCGGCGCGTTGCTTGAGTACACGCGCGGACTCGTATTCGATTTTGCCTTGCAACAAGTCGGTCTTGCCGACTTCTTTGGCGTCAAGCCGTCTTTGTGTAATCGTCACCATATTCGAGGCGACTTCGGATATCTGCTGGGCCAACATTACCCGGCGTTGTGCGATCAACACTTCAAAGTATGTGATCCGCACGTCGGTTATGACGCGCATGCGTTGGGCAGCGAATAGCTGTTCCGCCCGCTGCACTTCCTGGCCGACCACGGCGCGATTGAGTTGCAGTTTGTGTCCCATGATCAATTCTTGACCGAACACAACGCCCCGCTGTTCGACCGTGTTGCCGCTTCCGGTTTGTTGGCTGGAGTAACCGGCATAAGGATTGGGAGGCAAACCGACTTGTTCCCACTTCCCGCGTAGTGCATTCACTCGCGCCGCGGATTCCGCCAGAGAGGGATTATTCCGGAGTGCAATGTTCTCCAAATCCGCTAAGTTCATTGCGCCGGGAGCCGGCGCTGGCGACGGCACTGTTTCTTGAGGAGGATCAGGGAGTGGAGCTTGATGTTGAGTCAAAGAATAGAAAATCGGCATTAGTGGTTGCGGCACGACCGACGGATTTACTGGTGGCAACGCTTCGACCGCAAGCATGGTTGGCTGTCGAATGGAAATTGAATTCGGTGCCGTCACTTGGTGTTCACGTGTGACCTGGGACCAAAGCAGTGAAGAAGATGAGCTATACCAAAGAAGGCACGAAATCATCTTCAGGCTGGTTTGTTTCGCAAAACGAGAGCGAGGTTCGGCTAATGAAGCGATTTTGGACAACATGTATAATCTGGCAGAGTGCGGGGGCCATGTCGCGAGTCGTCTGAAACCAATTTGGCAAAAGCCAAATTGCTTTACAGGTTTGATCCGCGCAATAATGGACTGGATAGTAAACGTAATTTTTATTACGTTACACAACGACAATCACGGGTGGGTGATTCCGGCCGCCGCGCCAAAGAGAATCAACCAAGGAGCAAGCCATAAGGCAAACTCCGGTGGTATGGGTAATATCGGAAAATTCGGAAACCAGACTTGAAGAGAAGCTGGCAAAGTAACGATAGATACCCGCGGTTGTTGCTAGCATAAAACTGTTTCGCCCTAAGAATGGAACGTCAAATTTTAACAGTCGATGATAAGCAGGGAAGCAAAGGCGGCAATTTCTTGCCAAAACCACAATCGTGTCGCCACACGAGAGAAACCTCATTTGTGATTTACTGAGTTTGTCCGCAGGTCATAGTAACGATCCTATTTATCTTCTATCGTCAAAGCATAAACTTTCTGCCTGCTTCCCTCCTCAGTTTCCCAAGCTGCTATTCAAAGCCGGATGTGCAGCGATTACGGGATCAGTGGCATTGCCAGCTAGCTTGATTGGCTTGTTTATCTACGGCGTCAAAAGCCATAAATCGCCAAGGCGTTTCTGTATCCAAAGGTGTAAGTGTCTATTAGGATATGCGGCCAACCAGGGTTGCAAACCGTCTTCTAGGAATTGCTCTGTGGACTGGTCGTTTTGCGTGGCAAATAGACTATTCTTGCGTCGCCAGACGGCGGCGTACTTTCCGTCCGCGGTCGCGGTCAACGCGCCGCCGTCCATCGGACAAGAGTCCAACTCCCACGCTCCTTGGCCAAGTTTTGATGGGGCGGCAAAGGTTTTGCCGTGATCAAGCGTGAGTGCCATGTACATATCACGATTTCCCGCAAAGGAATTCCTCCACAATACGGCCAACCTCCCTTGCTTGTCATAAGTCGCCGAGGGATGGCAGCATTCGCAAATCGAACCGTCCGGCGATTGGTAAACCAGCACGTTTTTCGACCAAGTCGCGCCCTTGTCATTTGAACTCAAGCCCCACAACTCCGTCCGTTTATTTCGAAGATCGAGCCAGGTGCAAAACAATTCACCGTCTGGGCTGGCGGCCATCGCATGCAAGCACTCACGAGCTGAGATTTTCGCATCGTTGACTTGAACTGGGCCTTGCCACGTCTTTCCCTGATCCTCCGAACGCCAACTCCAGAGATCGCCATCCCGCCCACCGCCAAGTTCTCCCCCGATCGCCGAGATCGCAATGGCTTTTTCTGAAATCGCAATCCGCGGTCCGCGTCTCATGCCCAACGCTAACATACTTGGTTTTGCAACCAAGCTCGGTTTGTGAAACGATTTTCCTTGATCGACCGATGTCGTGTAATAAATTTCATTCTGCGAGCTAAAGACCAGATGGATCATGCCGCGTAAATCGACCGCGACTTGGGGTTGTCGCGGCACCATTTGCGAATCAATAGGCACGACCGAAACCGGCTCGCCAGCGGCAAGGTCTGTCCGAAGTTGCATTGCCATTGCAATGAAGAACAAGCGCAAAAAGATTCGCATGAAATGTTCCATAATAGTTATGTGGGCGATCGTGTCGTCAAAATTGAAACGGCTCTTAGGATTACAGTCGGAGCGCCCCGTGCCCTACAAAGGGACAAAGCTATTTGTCGATCCGCAAAACAAAGGGAATCGTCAACACCTTATCCTTACGTTGAAATTGCCCCCACCCTTAATACAACCCCGGTGAGGGAAAGTGGGCCTCGAACGAAACCTTCCCTTGCGCCGCACTTGCATTTTCAAGCGGATGGGCATGCACAAATTGTGTACCGTCCGCACTCAACACCACAAGATGCCCCATCGCGCCGAGATAGGGCTGTAAATCTTTGACGACTTCTCCCGTGTTGTCGCGAATGTCGAAAGTGATTTTTGCCTCAAGAGGCGATGCCATTTTATCAATCGTAATTGTGGCTGCTAAACCATTGCCTGCAACATTGCCCGGAACATTCGGTTCCAGCGGAGCGGCTTTCGGGGCGTCGCCCGCAACCTTGACCTGTGCAATAGCAAGCGATTGCTTGCCGGTCGTGGGCTTAAAGTCGGCATAGAGTCGATATGTACCTCCCAAAGGAAATGTAAACGTGGTCTTGAATGTGCCGCTCGGAAAAACCTCGGGGTGAACGTGGGCAAAATGGTCCAAACCTTCACGCACGAGAATCAGGTGAATCTGTTTCTCATGCACCGTTTCATATTGCTTCAACATCGCCCCTGTTTGATCGTGAATCATGAAGCTTAATGCAGCGGGCTTGCCGGCGAAAAATTCCGCCGGATCGGAACTGACCATCAATTCATACGCAGCGGTCTTCCCAGCATGGTCCGTATGATTTGTACCGTGTGACGTTTCGTGCTTGTCGTCATTCTTCGGCTTCGGTTCCGGCACAGACGAACCGCAGCCCACAATCAAGGCGACGGCAAATCCCAGTAAAACCTGATAGCGCATGTTTATGCTCCCAAGAAATAAGTACGACTGATCGCGGTTCTTACAATTGCTGCGATCTCAATCGCAAGGCATTCGCCACCACTGAAAGCGAACTGAGGCTCATTGCCACGCTGGCCCAGATCGGCGAAATCAAAATGCCAGTGAACGGATAAAGCAGCCCGGCTGCAATGGGGACACTGGCAACGTTGTACACGAACGCCAAAAACAAGTTCTGCCGTATGTTGCTCATGGTGGCTCGACTCAGGTTTCGCGCGCGGGCAATGGCGCGAAGATCGCCCTTGACCAGCGTCACCGCGGCGCTTTCCATCGCCACATCGGTCCCGGTTCCCATCGCGATGCCGATTTGGGCTTGAGCTAGAGCCGGTGCGTCGTTGATGCCGTCGCCCGCCATCGCGACGACATGCCCGTCGGCTTGCAGTTTTTTGACAATCCCCAGTTTGTCGGCTGGCAGTACCTCGGCGTGAACTTCATCAATCCCCAATTGCTTGGCCACCGCTTCGCCCGCCTGCCGATTATCGCCAGTGAGCATGATGATTCTGAGGCTCGATTGGTGGAGTAGCTTAATCGCCTCTGGTGTGGTGGATTTGATCTGGTCTGCCACGGGAATCATCCCGGCGAATTTTCCACTAACGGCCAGTAACAGGACAGTTTGACCTTGGCTTTGCAATTCTTCGCGGCGATTTTGATGTACTTCCATATCAATTCCGCGCTCGTGCAGCAATTTGCGGTTGCCGAGCAAGACCGCTTGTCCTTCAATCGTACCGCTGACTCCGTTCCCGGTAATTGATTCAAAATTGTCAACGGTGGGAATCGCTAGATTTCGCTGACGTGTTTCTTTCAATACCGCTTGAGCCAAAGGATGCTCGCTCGCTTGCTCCAAACCAGCAGCGAAACGCAAGATCTCATTCGGCTTGAAGTCACCGATCGGCACTACGGTCGTCACGCGCGGCTTCCCTTCGGTGAGCGTACCGGTTTTGTCCACAACCAGAATATCGGCCCGTTCCAGCACTTCCAGCGCTTCGGCGTTTTTGATGAGAATGCCATGCTCCGCGCCGCGACCGATCCCGACCATGATCGAGAGCGGCGTTGCCAAACCGAGCGCGCAGGGGCACGCGATAATCAACACGGCTACGGCATTCACCAAGCCGTGCGCCATTTTCGGCTCCGCGCCAAATAGGCTCCAGATCACGAACGTTGCCACGGCGATTAGGACCACCGCGGGCACGAAATACCGCGAGACTTGATCCACTATCCGCTCAATCGGCGCGCGGGTCCGTTGGGCTTCGCTGACCATTTTCACAATTTGCGAGAGCAGCGTGTCCGCGCCGACTTTCTCAGATTCAATCAGCAAACTCCCCGTAGTGTTGATGGTCCCGGCGGTGACCCGACTGCCGGGTTCCTTCTCAACCGGCACCGGCTCGCCCGAGATCATCGCTTCATCGAGATAACTTTTCCCTTCGAGTACCACGCCATCCACTGGCACTTTTTCGCCTGGGCGAATGCGTAATTGTTCTCCCACCCGAACTTGGTCGAGCGGAACATCTTCCTCATCTCCCAACGGTAGTATTATTCGTGCTGTCTTGGGGGCCAAACCCAACAGACGCTGGATCGCGCTGCTGGTTTGCCCACGCGCTTTCAGTTCGAGAACCTGCCCTAGCAAAATGAGGACCGTGACCACAACCGCCGTGTCGAAATACGGCATAACGCTCCCATCCGCGTTGCAGAAACCTTGGGGAAAGATTGCCGGTACAATCGTCGCAATGACACTGTATCCATAGGCAGCTCCGACGCCTAACCCGACGAGCGTGAACATATTCGGACTGTGGTTTCTGAGAGAAATCCAAGCGCGCTCAAAGAACGGCCAGCCGCTCCACAGCACGACGGGCGTTGCCAAGACCAATTGCAGCCAATTGAGTTGCTGGGCGTAATGGTGCAAGGGATTATTTGGGAACATGTCGGACATTGCTAGCAAGACCACAGGAACACTGAGCGCTGTGCCGATCCAGAATCGCCGCGTCATCTCCACCAATTCGGGATTGGGACCGGATTGGAGCGTGACAACGCGGGGTTCCAACGCCATCCCGCATTTCGGGCACGGGCCGGGCCGGTCGCTGAGCACTTCGGGGTCCATCGGGCAGATGTATTCGACTTTATCGCCGGGAGCGACGACTGGCGGCTCTGGTTCGTGCATTCCCATGAACGTTTGCTTCGCGGCAGCTTGCAGGTACTTCTCCGGCGCGGCCACAAACTTCGTGCGGCAATGCGTGCTGCAAAAGTGATAAGTCTGGCCTTCATACTCGGCATGACCCGCCGCTTTGGCCGGATCCACCATCATGCCGCAAACCGGATCAACGGATTTCGGTTCCGGTTGAATGACATTGAGCCCTATTGAATTCTGATTCATCTTCAAGACTCTCGATAAACTTAGGCGGGTTGTGGAGTAGTCGGGGTTTCACGATTGGCCGGTAAAGACGTAGATAGAGTTTCGGTGGGAAACATTTCTTCGGCCCACCGGTCAAGTGAATGTTGCTGATCGTGTTGGGAATGGATTTGCTTGACGATGCCGCGGCCGAATTTGTAGAACAGCGCGGGCGTGACCACTTGATCCAGAATCGTCGAGGCAAGCATCCCCCCGAAGACCACGACCGTCAGTGGATAGAGAATCTCCTTACCCGTCTGGCCGGCCCCAAACAACAACGGCAATAGGCCAATAAAACTGGTCATCGCGGTCATCATCACGGGGGCCAGGCGTTCCAAGCTCCCCCGAATGACCATCTGTTCGGTGAATTGTTCTCCTTCATATTTCATCAGGTGAATATAGTGCGAAATCATCATGATGCCGTTACGACTGACGATTCCGATGAGAGTGACAAATCCGACCCAATGAGCGACGCTCAGGCTCGTCGCTTCGATCCAAACCCGTGGCCACTCCCACCAGGCCGCGTTTTGCATTGCTTCGCCGGTGGGCCAATTGGTCAATAATAATGCGATGATCGAACCCATCGCCGCAAGCGGGATATTCACCAAGACTTGCAAAGCCGCAATCCACGATTCCAACGCCTTACAAAGCAAGAGAAAGACACCAATCACGGAACAAGTGCCCAATATTGCCAAGCGGAGATTCGCTTGCTGCTGGGCTTCAAATTGTCCTCCCAACTCGATCCGATAGTTTCCTTGGAGTATGGTGAGTTCATCTCGAATCGGTATTAATTCCTGTTGAATGTCCCGGACGACACCAGCCAAATCGCGGCCTTGGACATTGCAAAAGACGACGATTCGTCGCTGCACATTCTCACGATTGATCGTGTTCGGACCGGTCGTGTCGAGAACTTCGGCCACTTGTCCCAATGCAATCCGTCGCCCCGAAGGCGTTTCAAGTATTGTTTTATTGATCTCGTCGGGATCGCTGCGAGCCGCTTCGTCGAACCACACCACCAAATCGTAAAAGCGATCTTCATCGAGAATTTGCGAGACGGTCCTTCCGCGATAGGCGGTCTCCAGCATGTCGGCGATATCGCCGGGTGCCAGGCCGTATCTCGCCGCTTCTTCGTGCTTGACCCGCAGGCGAATTTGGGGGATTTCGATTTGCGGCTCGGATTGCAAATCGACTACGCCGGGGATGACGCTCATTTTGGTGAGAATGTCTTGCGACACGGTTCGCAGTTCGCGAAGGTCGGGGCCAAAAACCTTGACCGCGATCTGAGCGCGAATCCCTGACATAATGTGATCCAGGCGATGCGAAATTGGTTGTCCCACGTTGACCTTGATGCCCGGCACACGGGTGACTTGCTCGCGAATGTTGGCGACAACCTCCTCTCGCGGCCGGCCCGGATGGTCGTATGCCCAAAGATGCACGCCGGGAATCAAACGCATGATTGCCGGCAGGATTCCCGCTTTAGGAACTTCGCTGGGAACTAAACCGACATCGATTTCCGAGGAGTTGACCCCTTCGGCATGTTCATCTAATTCAGCTCGGCCCGTGCGGCGAGAGACGGAAGTAACTTCGGGAACTTCCAAAATGAGTTGTTCTACTTGTTTGGCGACCCGATTGCTTTCCGTCAAGCTGGTTCCGGGTTCGGTTTGTACCGAGATCGTGAGCGTTCCCTCGTTAAATGGCGGGAGAAACTCTCCGCCCATCCAAGTGAGGCTCGCGAGCGAAATGCAAACGAGGACAGCCACCACGCCCAGTACCACATAGGCATGGCGCAAAGTAACTATCAAGATCCGTTCGACAATACGTTTCAGGCTGCGTAACAGCCACGGATCGGCCGCATCATTCAGAAACTTGGCTTGGGGCAACAAAAAAGAACCGAGAACGGGTGTGATCGTCAATGACACGGCTAAAGAAGCCATTAGGGAAACGATATAAGCGATCCCCAGTGGCGCAAACATCCGACCTTCCAGGCCATCGAGCGCGAACAAGGGAAGCACGACCAGTGCGACGATGAACGTCGCATAGACAATCGAGTTGCGTACCTCGCTTGACGCGAGAAAAATCACCTTGAGCGGATTCTGCGGTTGCTGGGAGTGGCGATTTTCCTTGAGGCGGCGGTAGATGTTTTCGATATCCACGATCGAGTCATCGACTAAATCGCCAATCGCGACGGCGATCCCTCCCATCGTCATGGTGTTGATCGTGATACCAAAGGCTTTGAAAATCAGCACCGTCAATAAGATCGAAATGGGCATCGCGGTCAGCGAGCTAATGCTGACCCGAAAGTTCCACATAAACAGGAACAAAACTACCACGACCCATATCGCGCCGTCTCGTACGGCCTCTAAGACATTCGCGACGGCCGCTTCGATAAAGTCGGCTTGTTTGAATATCCGCCGTTCAATGACGATATCCGACGGAAGCTCGCGTTGTAATTCGTCAAGCACGATTTGCAGCTTGGCGTCAAGTTTCAGCGTGTCGGCGTTGGGTTGCTTTTGTACAGCCAGAATTACTGCCGTACCGCCGGTCAGATGTTCGCCTTCGCGAACCCAAACGCCCCCGTCGCCGCGGCGGACCGGTCCGCCAAAACGTACATCGGCCACATCCTTGATCATTATGGCCCGGTTTTCTCGCCACACCACGGCCGTATTCTCGATCTCCTCCAAACCCAGGCTTTGTCCGCTGATTCGTATCAGCGATTCTTTTGCCCCGCGCTCCAGGACACCGCCGCCGGTCACGACATTGGCCTTTTCCGCCGCCGTCGTGAGTTGTTGCAACGTGATATTGTGCGCCGCTAGCCGGGCGGGCGAAGTGATGATTTGATACTGCTTGAGAATTCCTCCCATCACGGTGACTTGCGAGATTCCTTCGACCGCCAGCAAACGATTGCGGATCGTGAATTCCCCCAGCGTGCGCAGTTCCATCGCTTTGGCGAGTTCCGCCTCCGGAGTGGCAAATTCCGCAGTTGAACGGAGGCCCAGCAACATAATCTCGCCCATAATGGACGAGATCGGTGCCATCACGGGATTGACGTCCTGAGGCAACCGCTCGCGGGCGAGTTGCATCTTCTCGGCCACGATCTGGCGGTCTTGATAGATGTCGGTCCCCCAATCGAACTCCACCCACACAATCGACAATCCAATACCGGAAGCCGATCTTACACGACGCACGCCAGTCGCGCCATTGAGCAGATATTCGATCGGTCGCGTAACCAGCACCTCTACTTCCTCGGGGGCCAGCCCCCGCGCTTCGGCCATGATGGTGACAGTGGGGCGATTCAAGTCGGGAAAGACATCGACTGGCATAAGGGTCAGTTGATACCCGCCGTAAATTACGACGACCAAGCCCAGCACCATGACGAGCAGGCGGTTCCGCAATGAGAATGCGATAATGTGATTGAGCATCGTGCCGAGTTAGCGAATCAATGAGTAGGTAGTTTGCAATTCGGCCGTTCCATGCACGACAATCCGCTCTTGCGGTTGAATCCCCGAGCGGATTTCAATTCGCTGATCGTCGTAACGGCCTGTTGTTACGGCGCGGCGTTCCAACCCGCCGTTGGCCCCTTGCACGAATACAAACGACCGCGCGCCTTCCCGGACAAGCGCGCCACGAGGCACGGCTAATGTCGGCGGGGGAGAATCGACTGTGGCGGAAATCCGGGCCAGCATGTTTTGCCGCAATCCTATTGTGGGCAATTGATTAAGTTCAATCCAAACCAGAAGAGTGCGCGAATCTTGGCCATAAGTGCGATTGCTTCGCACGATTTTGCCGGTATAGACGGTCAGTGGATCGGCGGCCAAGCGAACCCGCACGGACATCCCGTTTCGAATCGCCCCCCCGATCCGTTCCGCGACTGCTCCTTTCACATAAAATCGCGACAGGTTTTGCAGTTCAAAAATCGCGGCATCGGCTTGGACGGCTTCCCCAAGGACTTTGTCAAAACTCACCAAGATTCCGCTTATGGTTGCTCGGATTGGCAAAGCGGTCAGTAACTCCTTTTGCTCCATAATCTGCGTTAGTTGCTTGGGAGAAATTCCTAACGCTTCCAACTTCCGTTTGGCTCCATCGCGTTGATTCACGGCCGCTTGACGGAGATTTTCCATTTCGTCCAATCGCTTTTGGGCAATTCCCTGAGTGCCTCGAAGGTCCTTGATCCGAGCCAAGGCATTTTCCCAAAGTGCCGCGTCAAGTTGCCCTTGCAGCAGTTCCAGTTGCAGATCTTGCAGTCCCAAGCTAGTGACTTCTGCCAATACATCTCCGGCATTCACTTGTTGGCCCGGCGTCACCAGCACCTTTGACAACACTCCGTTGACTTGGGCCGAAATCAAGGCCCGTTGTTCAGGGGGCAAATCCAACACACCGTCAAATTCAACAGTTTGCTCCACTACTTGGGGAAGCGCGGGTTCCAAGCGCATGCCGATATTGCGGATCGCGTCGGGACTTAACTTCAGGACGCCGAGAATAAAGTACGACGAGAGAATGTGACTTCCGGTTGTAACTACCCGATCCCCTGGAAAAAGTCCGGAAGATTTCAATTGGGCGTGGGTTGCCGTCTCAGCGACGACCGAGACGCCTTGTTTGCGATATTCCATCGCTTTGCCGGTGGCAGCCGTTTCCACCAACACATAACGCTCTGCGCCGACTCCTTGCAATGCTGCGATGGGGACGGTCAGGAGTTTTTCCGGTGATGAAATCGTGATCTGCGCTTGCCCATACATTCCCGGCAAAAAGCGCGGTTCACCCGTTGCGGAATTTTCCAGGCTCGCCCAGGCCGTCCCAAGATGCGTGACCGGATCGAGGGCGACGCAGGGAACCTCCACCGCGGCTTTGTGAATCTCGCGCGGATAGGCACGCAGTTCCAATTCGACAGTCTGCCCTTTCTCCACCCGGTTCACGTCATGCTCTAAAACTTCCAGGCGAATCCAGATTCTTGACAAATCACTGACTTCAAACAAATGCTCATTCGCCGCCACCGTTTTACCTATCGAAAGATCGGTGTGATTTACTATTCCGGCTAGCGGACTTTTGATGGGAAGTGTGAGCAATGTTTCGGAGGAAGGCATCTGCTCGATCTGGTCGTCCGTGAAACCAACGGCTCGCAATTTGCTTCTCGCGATCTGAATAGCGTTCTCGGCGTCGCGCAATTTGACCTGCGCTTCCAGCCAATCCCTTCCTGGAATGATTTGTTCACGGGCCAGTTTTTTGGTCCGTTCCTCATTTTGTGCCGCAAGTTTCTGGGAATTGAGCGCAGCCAGGAGTTCTTGTTGCAATGTTTCCAACTCAGGGCTACCGATCTCGGCCAGGATCGTTCCCGCCTCGACATGCTCTCCGGATTGAACAAAGACCTTTGTTAACCGGCCCGCGATCCGGGGACTGACAAAAGCGAGTTGTTGCCACGGCAACACGAGGCGCGCGTAGGCCAACGCTTTCTGCTCCTGCGTGCGCATTTCCACCGGCGTCGATTTCACGGCCAACGCTTGTTGGGCGTCGGCGCTCATCGTGATCAACCCCTTTGCTACATCCACGACAACTCCCTTGGTGGGAAGCGGGGCGTGGCCTTCGTGAGCAAATAAGGCAATAGTCCAAAATCCCCAGCAGAAACCGAGCAAATACCAGCTCAAGCGACGATTACGACGTGTGTTTCGCATCGTAAAGAAAAATCCAGAAATAGTTTCCAGCAAAATGACAATCAGCAAGTCAAATTACGGAGCGGTGAGCAAGGAACTCACCGCTCCGCCGCCTTGATGACGGCTTGCGACGATCAGCCGCCTTAGTTTCCGGTAATCTTGCTCTTCAGATAGCTGGGAACCTGAGAGTTCCGCGTCTGCTGCTGAATTGGGCAAACCCGAATACTTTGGCTCATACCGGACGCTTGGTAGGCAGCCGGCCTGGTTTGGCGAGCGTTTGCTGAACTTGTCAGCAGGAACGCACTCGCCAAAACTGCTAATGACAACAACCGTTTCATCACCGAACTCCTTCTGCAAGAGATCGGCTCCGCGACACTATGGCTCCGCACGCGTGTGTGGCGCGTCACCGACCCAAACGGGCTGGGAAAACCTGAGCCGTAAGGAGGAGCCGCCCAACCCAATCGGCTCGCCTCAGGAGTGGACAATAACCTTCCACCTTGTTGGGCAAGGCGAACAGTCGATTGCAACCACCATGCTTCACGCTATGACTTTGGTTTCTCTGTAAACGTGCCGCTCGGGCCCACCAATTTAGTGGGCTTGTAACCGGCGCGTTCGACCGCTTCCCATAACAGTTTGGCCGAGGGAGTCTCTTTTTCTTTTGGCGTGACGGTCGCTTCACCCGTTTTGACATCGACGGCCGCTTTGGCGACGTGATCGATCTTTTCCAATTTCTCGGCAACCTTTTTTGCACAACTCACGCAGTGCATTCCATCCACGGTAATGACCGTGGCTGTGGATGTGGCAACCTCGGCAGCAAACGCGCCACGCGCCAAAAAGATCATCAGCGCCACAGCCGTCGCATTCAAAAACAATTTCTTCCACATGAGACATTCCTTTGCATCTCGTGTTCTGAATCAAAACCGCCTTCGACACGCGTCAAAAATCGACGATGCTGATTCTCTGCTCCGCAAAACTCCGTTACTTCTGCACATACTCCACGGGCGCTTTGATTTCCGTTGGAGTTGTTTTGGCTTGCTTGACGAACTCATCCACGCAGGGTGGGCAGCAAAACTCATATTTTTCGCCCGCCACGACCCAAGTGAACTTGGGATTGGCCTTTGTCAACGTAATCGGGCAGATCTTGTCGCCGGTTTTCGGTTTCAAGTCATGTGACGCCATTTGACCCTTGAACTTCTGCGAAGCAACGACATTGCCATTGGCTTGAATATCCGCTTGCGTATAAATCCCGCCCGGGGTTAAGTACAACGCCTTCTCCTCATCGTTGGCTACCTTTTCCGGCATCGTGGTTTCTTGGTGTTGCTCTTGTTTGGTACTAAAACCCAGGCGAAATCGCTCGCCCGCAATCGCGATATTGGGAATCGTGACATTCAACGGTTGGCCACGCAGTTCCGCGGGCAATTCCGCGACAAAGAGCGATGTTTTGCCAGCCGTGTCACCGGGCTGCGGCAGCGGCTTGAGTTCCAAGGAAACCGAGTCCGCCTCTCCTTCTTGATTGACATAAGCCGTGAGGGGTTGCGCGGGAACCTCTTGGATTCGCGTTTCTTCCTTGCCCAAGGTATAAATCCGCAAGGTGCCGGATTTTTCCACGATCGCTTCGACATGGTAGCTATCTTGGCCAAGCGAGACGATGATTCCACCATGCGCACCCGCCTTATGGCCGTGTTCCTCGTCCGCGGAGGCTGTTGATTGTGCTGGTGGAGAAGTATTGGCTGTCCCTCTAGTCGGTGGAGTTGTCGCAGGTTTGCCGGGGTTATTATTGTTGTTTGAGCAGCCGGTCAAAAGAACTGTGACTGCTAAACCGCTAGCCAGGAAGATGGCTCCGACAATTGCTGAACGTAACATGGGAAATCTCCTAAGGGAGGAATTGATGCAGAAAAAACGGATCCCCTGTATCTCGCACAATAAAATGCGGTGTCTCAACTCGTTGCGAAATGCGCGTGCAATTAGCAACGAAGGGAGGAATCTGACAACGGCGAGAGAATTAATGAGGGCAAATTTGCCGCTCATCAAACCGTTCAAGAAAAAGAGTTAGCAGCGCATCAGAGAATGCGCGCGCAGAAGCTCCCTGGCCGAATCATAGATGGCATCGCAAGGAGCCAAATTGCGTTCCGTCGAGAGGCTCACTGCAAGCGACCGATTGACTTCGGTAGCGGAGCGATTAAATAGCCAATCCGAAAAATGTACCGACTGACTTTCTTCGACCAGAATTTTTGTGGGACCGAGAATCTGTCGGTCTTTGCCGCACTGACAGTCGCTTTTGCAAGGACTATCGGGTGATTGGACAGGATGCCCCGGCAACGTTGGCGAGTCAGTCCTGCAACACGATTTCTTGAGTTCGCTGGAACAGCAACTTTTTTGATGCTCGGTTTTTGTTTCGTTGGGAATGTTTTCGTGCGAACAACAAGTTCCCAGGTTCGTTTTGGCCCGCAACGCGCAGCAGCACACCGACGGACTTAACGTCGTGAGAATGCCGAAATAGGCGGTAAGCACTAAACGCCACATGGATACACCTGGTTTTTGCCTTGGTTACTGAATTCTAGGATCGGCGTCAAGGGTGAGTTCTACCATCAATTCCGCGATGAAACGGAAAAAACTCCATTACTTCCGTCAGGCTTTGCAAAAATGAGCCGATGCACTCCGCAAGCATCGGCGATATCTCCCGGAGTGCATGCGACTCGTAACCTTGCGCGAACATCCGTAGCATCGATGTGTTGGTGGCACTGTTACTTTAGATGCTTGTCGTGGGCCAATTCTTCCTAGAATCAATGATAATCCAAAAATGCCATAAGCTATTAGCTAGCCTCATCTTATGCTTCGCATACAAAGTTGCCGTGCATAAATACTTGCTAGAATGGATATTCAGAGACCGGGGTTTATCGAGGCCTACCTGTCTAAGAGTACCGCCGAGTACTGGCGATTCGGGCCAGTACCCGGCGGTTTCGCAACCTGGAGTTGACCTGGGAAATGGCTTTAGCGCTTCGGGGCCGCGTGGGCTTTGTGCTGAAGCGGATCCATCATCTTCTCGATCTTGAGAAGCTTGCCAAGTTGTGCGGCCGCTTCTTCCGCGGCATGGAGATCCTTTGTCATGTCCGCGCAGCAGTCGCAAACGACACTGCTCTCCAATTCAGCGCCGTCTCCCTTGCCTTCCACCATGTCGCATTTTTCCAATGCGCTGTTATGGTGCTTAACGATTGAATCGACCAGCTTTGCCACTTCCGCGTTGTCTTTATGCGCCTCCTTGAGGGCCTGAAAATCCTTCGTCGCACCTTGCAGATTCGAGCGAATCGCCTGAACATTATCCTTCACAATCGCCCGAGAGACCTGGGGCTGTCCATGCCCGTAATTGTAGATGACCCGCGCGTGGCCCCGCGCTGCGCTCTGCCGCGTCGAGCCAGCTTGAAAGCCGGCCCCATAATTCCCCTTCGCCTTGCTGAAGCCTTCGCCCTGCGCGAAAGTGCTTCCTGCTGCGACGAAAAGCGCCACAGCGACCGCGGCCATGGCATACGTTCTGGATTTCAACAGCATTGCAAACTCCTTGAACAAAAAAGGCACTAAAATAACTGCCAATCACGAAAGCAACTCACTTTCGTGTTCCGCCAACCATTTCTAGCCAGCGGTTGGCCTTAGACCGAGATGGCGCGTGCTCGCTCAATTGCCCTATTCATTTCCGACAAACATGGCGGCACAACAGGCCAGGTGCTGCCTAACAGGAACTTCTGCTCAGCAACACTCTCTCCACTTAACTAAACCAACTCCTGCTGACGTCAAGCACAGCCTGGTTGAGTTACGTGTTAATAGGATGCCATGCAGCGGCTGATTCTTCGGAATCGTTTTTAGAAAAAATCAAGTTCGACTCTTTAAAGCGACGGCGGGTATCGCGTTGCTGCGTTGAACTGTCATTCGGAATAGGTTAATATACACGGAGCAAAAGATTGAATTTTCGTGGGCTGGCTTGTTTACCAACGGCAATTCACCAGAATTTGCGCTGTGCATAGGCCAAAGTGGCAGTTTCTGAGCTATATCGCACAATCTGTGAAGAATTCGCACGCTTCGTGAAGAATATGAGTTCCAGCGACATCATACTAAGCGGGAAGAGTAACGCATCAGCAGACCACGCCGATGCCGTCTCTCAGGCACTCGCGGGGTGCTTGCGCGGTGAGCGGGAATCTCAACGTCAACTGTACGAACTTTTCGAGCAGCGATGTTATCGTTTGATCTTGGGATTTGTTCCGGCGTCCGATGCCGCGGACGTGCTGCAATGCGTATTCATCCGGGTTTTTCAGAAACTGTCGCAGTTTCAAGGTGAAAGCAGCTTCGACAGTTGGCTTTATCGATTGACGGTGAATGAATGTCTGCAAGCCTTACGAAGTCAACGGCGACGCCGCCAAAGCGCCTTGGATTATGAGCCGATGGACACCGTGCCAAGCCACGAACGGATTGCCGACCAACGCGAAATCCTCGAACTCGGTTTGGCGAGGCTGGATGAGCAATTGCGCACGATCTACGTCCTCCGCGAAATTCAGCAGTTATCTTACGCCGAAATTGCCCTCACATTGCGAATCAACGAGGGGACCGTGGCGTCGCGACTGAGCCGCGCACGTCAGGAATTGAAGCAGATCCTTATCGACTTGGGATGGGAACCGTAGAGATGAATTGCCGCGAAACACAACCGCTGCTATCCGCATACTACGATCACGAACTGAGTCTTTCACAGACACAGTCCATCGAAGCGCATCTGGCCACCTGTTCCCACTGTGCCGATGAATTGGCAAGTTACCAAAAAATGTCCGAACTAGCCGCGCGGCATCGCAACGCGGTCGCCCTCGATATTTGGCCGCGGATCGAACCGCAACTTGTGCCGACGACTGTTCCGGCTTATCAAACGACCTCTCGACGGAAAACGGATCGTCATTGGCTGCGCCCCGCCTGGGTTGCGGCCGCAATCTTGATTTTGCTGGGCGTGTTCGCGGTCAAGTATTGGCCGGGTGATCACGCTCACAACGAAATGGCCGCTAACATGCAGGTCTTCACCGCTGACTTCGCAGTGAATCCGGATCGTGCACAACAAACTTTACT
Organism: Pirellulales bacterium; assembly: GCA_033762255.1. Classification (NCBI taxonomy): domain Bacteria; kingdom Pseudomonadati; phylum Planctomycetota; class Planctomycetia; order Pirellulales; species Pirellulales bacterium. Next base: position 81,709 of record JANRLT010000008.1, read on the forward strand.
CGCTCATTATGAAGGTAGTGAGACTTCATTGTCCGAAGCTGCAACTGCGCTGAAATTTCAACCAGCGATTGCGAAGGGACTTCCGCAAGGTTATGCGGTCAAGAAAAGTTACTTATTGAAAATGCCTTGCTGCACTTGTATCGAAACAATCTGTGAACGTCCCGATGGTTCCCAATTTGTAATCATGGAACATGCCAAAGAACAGGCCTTATGGTTTGGCGACCATCCATCGGTTAGCACGGAATGCCAAGGGATGCCTACGACACTGACGGATGTGAAGGGAACTCTGGCCGTGACTTGCCAGATGGCTGACCGACATTTAACGGTCATCGCCGCCCAGGGAATTGAGGAGGCTTCGCAACTAATTGGGCAGTTAGCGAGATCGGAATAGTGGAATTGGCTGCAACCCATATTGGAATCGAATTATCCTCCGCAATAGAAGGAACTGAACGAAAAATCAGTCTACGCGGTTTTGGAGCAATCTCAGCCCATTCATAATCACCAAGAGTGACGCGCCCGCGTCGGCGGCAATAGCCGACCACAGCGACGCCATGCCCGCAAACGAGAGGACCACAAACAACGCTTTGATTGACAGCGAACACACGATATTCTGGCGAACCACCCTGATCGTGCGCCGCGAATGGCGAATCAGCCAGGGCACTAACGCCAAATTGTCCGCCAGCAACGCCACGTCCGCCGTTTCGATGGCGGCGTCGCTCCCCGCCGCTCCCATCGCAATTCCCACGCTAGCACGGGCTAAAGCTGGTGCGTCGTTGACACCATCGCCAACCATCGCGACTTGTTGATACCGCTTATTCAACTCGGCGATTGCCGTGACTTTGTCTTGCGGCAGCAATTCCGCTTTAACTTCGGACAGCCCAAGTTGATCGGCAACATGGCGCGCGGTGGCCAGATTGTCGCCGGTCAACATAACCAACGCTTGAATTCCCAATTGCTTTAGCTCGCTCAGGATCTGTTTCACGCCAGGTCGAATTTCATCCGCAAGGGCAATGTAACCGCAGACATGCTGGCTGTTGCCGATTACGACGATGGAGTGGCCTTGCGTTGACAATTGTTCCAGTTGGGCATGCACCTCAGGCGTCTCTTGTCCGCGTTCCTCCAAATAGCGATGGGAACCGAGCCAGAATTCACGCTGTTCAAATAGCGCAGTCGCTCCTTTACCTTGGATCAATTGGAAATTGTCAGCGGGGGGCGACTGAATGCCGCGTTCTTTGGCATACGCCACAATGGCCTGGGCCAACGGATGGTCGCTTCGCTGCTCAAGCGAGTTGGCTCTGGTAAGCAATTCTTGTTCGGTATGTCCGTTAAGAGCTACCACTTTCTGAACGATTGGCCGGCCCGCGGTCAACGTGCCTGTCTTATCGAAAGCGATGGCGCGCAGGTGCGCAGGCGCTTCGACAAACGCTCCACCTTTGATTAAAACGCCTTGCCGTGCAGCCGCCGCTAACGCCGCGACAATGCTGACCGGCGTCGAAATCACCAAAGCACATGGGCAGGCAATCACCAAAAAAACCAAAGCTTGATACGCGGCACGACTCCACGCAACTTGAAACAGCAATGGCCCGCCAAAACCAACCAAGATAGCCACCACTAAAACAACCGGTGTATAAATCCTGGCGAACTTTTCGACCCATTGTTCGGCAGGCGCACGCTGTGACTGCGCTTCGCTTACGAGTCGTATAATTTGGGCGAGAGTCGTACTTTCCGCAGGTTTAGTGCATTCCACTCGTAATACTCCATCGCCGTTGATCGTCCCGGCAAAAACGTCGCTAGCCGGACCCTTTGAGACCGGAACACTTTCGCCAGTAATCGGAGCTTGATTGACTAGGCTTTCGCCGTCGATGACGCGGCCATCTAAAGGGATTTTCTCACCGGGTCGCACAATGAACTGCGCCCCCGGCGATACCTGCTGCGGAGGTATCAGTTCTTCCTTGCCATTTGAGCGAACGACTCGTGCAGTGAGCGGGCTAAGTTCCAACAGCGCGGCAATCGCCTTGCGGGCGCGGTTGACGCTCCACGATTCCAATAGTAATGAGAATGAAAAAAGAAAGGCCACCGTTGCCCCTTCCAGCCATTCGCCGATTGCGATAGCGCCGCCAATGGCGATCACCATCAGCAAATTCATATCGGGACGCGCCGTTTTAATCGCGTACCAAGCTTTAGGAAGAATCGACCAACTGCCCGTCAGGATCGCGACGGCAAAGCAAAGCTTGGCGAACCAGGGAACATCGACCGATTGCGACGCTTCATCTGCGAGCTTCTCCGCAAACGCTCGGTTGGCCGAGAATTGAAAACCCCAGCCGAAGCAAACAGCCAGTCCGCTCACGGCGGTCAGCAATGTTTTTTGATGCGACGCCCAGATACTTTGCTCCGATGTCGTAGGGTTGACCGCTTCCCACGGAATCGCTCGCATCCCAGTTCTTTGAATTGCTACCTGGATGGACTCCTCAGTTAGCAATGGATTTTCAGTCAGGTCAATGCCCAATTTACGATTGAGTAAATCAAACGTAAGTCGATCTTCGGAACCGAGTAACGGGACGAGTTCACGCTTCAAAATGGCAATTTCCTCGGCGCAGTCCATTCCTTCAACACGATAAAAGCGTATTTGCCGAACTGGGTTATTTTGCGCCATCTGACGAGCCTCACGACAAACCGACGGAGCGGAATGGAAACAATTGCACCAAGTATTTTCCGGTAATGCAGAGAGGTTTCGCTAACAACTACGGGCACGAATCGCTCGTCTCTCCTAAAATACCACGGACTTGTCGTTTCTAACCACTGAGGAGCATCTCGTGTTGAAGTTGATAGCCAAAACTCTGCTTTTTAGCGCTGGCCTGACCGGTTTCAATGCTCAAGCCCAATACCCTCACTACTATTTTGGGCACAGTGAACCTGCGTTTCACGACTTTCACTACGGTCACTTTCCTGCCGCCTGGTCGCCCCATCCTGGTTATCTTCATCCGGCTATTCCCTGTGATGCTGTCTTCCTTTATCACAGCAACGTCCCACTCAGCGGCGGAGATTGGCAACCGACTACTCCTGTGATTGCATCAGATCCCATTGCAGCCAGACTGAACGGCAATCAGGCGACCGGTTCACTATCAAGCGACTCACCCATTCGATCCAACCTCAATGTCCTGAATGGATTGCAAAACCAATCCACAGGCGATATTGCTTTACTCCCTGGGAATAGCGATCCCATGTTGTTCGTCGGTCGCCAAGCGCGAGTTTTGCAAGATGACGCTCCTTTGATGGACGGCGCTGATCAATTGGGTTCAATTGATCGCGGCCAGACCCTCAAAATCCTAGACGTCCGCGGGACCTGGATAAAACTTGAAACCGACTGGTTGCGAAAGAACGCCTGGATCAAAAAGGATTTGATTGAAGTTGTGAGCGACAATTCTGCTTCGGCTGCAGAAAATAACGCGCCTCCCGCTGAATGAGCTTTCGTCAATATGGAATAGAAAGCCCGACAGGCCACCCTGCGGCGAGGAATGGCCTGTCGGTTCCGCTGCGAGGCTCGCATGGAGCCGCAGACAGTCGGTAGCGTTTATTTCTTAGGCGAGTGTTCATGGGCATGATCGTGATCATGCGCAATCTTGCCGCGGTATTGCTTATTGCCAATGTCGATGACCAATTGGGCTTCAATGCCATGCTGTTCCAAGACGGCGATGAGGGTGGCGTCTTTTGTGGCAAAGCAGGTGGTCGTCCCTTTGGGATCGTCCTTTTGCGGCATCGCCTCCACTTTGTACTGCTTTCCGCGACCCTTGCTTTTTACGTTGATGGCGATTTCCGCGGCGGGAACCGCGACCAGCTGTTTTGCCTCGCCATCCAACAAAAAGAAAAAAATGGCCTTTTGCTTTTCATCATGGACACATTCCACATGATATTCCTCTTTGCCCAGCTCAATTAAGTCGCCGCCGTGCGGTCCATGTTCGGGATGGGCGTGTTCCTCGGCGGGCTTCGCGGCTTGTTTAACGCGCACAAAACCAACTTGGGGGATGGCGGGGCTAGCCGCCGAAGCATTTCCGAACTCCACAGCGTACCCCGCCAGAATTAAACTTGCCAAAAGCTTACGCATTGCGATTCTCCCTAAAAAAATGAAACAATCCGTCACCAATTGAAAACCAATACAACTACGAAGCGGAATTTTAACTGATACTGGCATGAGTCGGGGGAGCCGATGTATTCCCTGGTTCCAACGAGCCATTGGACGCTGGCTGACTCGCTTGGGAAAATGGCGGTTTAGGCGATTCCTTTACGGAGGTTTGTTCGTCCCAGATATGCGCCAGTTCATCGCCGTTTTGGGCTTCGTTCATCATTTTTTCCGCTTGACCGCGGCCAAAACACCAGAAGAGGGCGGGATGGACAAAAAAGTCGAGTAACGTGGAACTGATCAATCCTCCCAGGATCACCGTAGCCACGGGATACAGGATTTCCTTGCCTGGCTCACCCGCGGCCAGAACCAAGGGTATCAAGGCGATTCCCGCCGTCAGCGCCGTCATGAGCATCGGCGCCAAGCGTTCCAGGCCCGCGCGTTCAATCATTTCCTTCGTAAACTGTTCTCCCTCGTGGCGAACAAGATGTAAATAGTGGGCGATGAGCAGAATCCCGTTTCGCGAAGCGATGCCGGACAGCGAAATGAAACCCACCATGCTGGCCACGGTCAACGTCTGTCTGGTAACCACCAACGCGGCAACCGCGCCGATCGCAGCCATCGGCAACGCGGAGAGTACCTGCAAGGCCAAATTGGTGGAGTGGAACAGCGTGTACAGCGCCAAGAACATTGCGGCCAACGAGATCAAACTCAACAAACCAATCATCCGCGTGGCATTTTTCTGACTTTCAAATTGCCCGCCGTATTCAATGAAATACCCCGTCGGCAGCGATTCCTGAATTTTTGCCAAGCGGGTTTGGATGTCGGTTACGACGCTGTTGAGGTCGCGCCCCGCCGTATTGCATTGGATCACGATCCGGCGGCGGACATTTTCGCGGTTGATTGTGTTCGGTCCGCTCCCCAGGCGGATTGAAGCCACCTCGGCTAACGGAATTCGACCGCCGGAGGGGAGATTGATCGAGAGCCGCCGCAATCGTTCGGGGTCTTGGCGATATTCGTCATCCAACCGCACCACGAGGTCAAATTTCCTTTCCCCCAGGACGATTTCGGAAACTACTTTGCCGTTCAAGGCGCTTTCGATGAATTCGTTGACGTAATCCGCGGTCAGCCCAAGTCGCAACAAACTATCTCGGTCAAGCTGGATTTGCAGTTGGGGGATTTCCGTCTGCTGCTCGACTTGCAGATCCTTCACGCCGGGAATGTCGGCCATGGCGGCTTTCATTTCATCCGCTTTTTGTCGCAAGATGTTCAGATCGTCGCCATAGAGTTTGATACCGACTTGGGCTTTCACTCCGGAAAGCATGTGCGAAATGAGGTGGGCTAACGGTTGTTCGGCGGAAATCACGACGCCGGGAATTTGCGTCAGTTCTTCCCGCAGTTCTTCCAACACTTCTTCCCGGCTGCGCCCGCTGTTGGGATCGAAACTGATGATAATTTCCGAAACATTGACCCCTTCGGCATGTTCGTCCAGTTCGGCCCGCCCCGTGCGCCGACCGAAGGCGGTGACGCCCTTAATTTTGCCGATGCGTTCATCGACCATCGCGGCGATTTGATTCGACGTGGCCAACGACGTGCCGGGCGAGAGGAGAACATTGACTTGCACGCTGCCTTCGTTGAAGGGGGGCAAAAAATCCCGCCCCAGTTGGCTCACGACAATCACGCTCACCAAGACCGCGACCGAGACCGTGGCGAGAATCGGCACCGGGTAGCGCAAGCTAAACCGAATCGCGAAGCCGAAAACCCATTTGAGAAAGCGTAACAAAAAGCCGTCTTTGTCATGGCCCATGAATTTGGCGTTGGGCAATAGCCAATACGATAAGACGGGAGTAACGGTCAGCGAGACTACCAAAGACGCGATAATCGAGACGATATACGCGATCCCCAGCGGCGTGAACAAACGGCCTTCCATGCCTCCTAAGGCAAACAACGGCACAAAGACCAACACCACGAGAATGGTGCTGAAGACAATCGAATTCCGCACTTCGCTACTGGCTTCATAGACCACCAGCAAGGCCGATTTTGGGTTGGCCGCATGCTTGTTCTCTTTGAGACGACGAAAGATGTTCTCCACATCGACAATCGCGTCGTCCACCAACTCGCCGATCGCGACGGCCAAGCCCCCCAAGGTCATCGTGTTGATTGTCATCCCCGACCACTTAAAAACTAAACCGGTGACGACAATCGAAAGCGGAATCGCGGTCAGCGTGATGAATGTTGTCCGAAAATTCATCAGAAACAAAAAGAGGATGATCACGACCAAAATGCCGCCGTCACGCAGCGCTTCAATCACATTATGAATGCTTAAGTCGATGAATTCTTTTTGCTGATAAACCTCGGAGTTGATGATGACATCGGGCGGCAGCGAGGCCTTGAGTTCATTCAACGCTTTAATCACATCAGTCGTGATTTTGCGAGTATCCGAACCGGGCTGTTTGGCGATGACGATCATGACGGCAGGGTCGCCATCGACCGCGGCGTCGCCGCGCTTAACCTGGGCCGCCTCGCGCACGCGGGCGACCTGGCCCAAACTGATGGGATTGACGCTGTCGGACTTGATCACAATTTTATTGAGGTCTTGAATGTTCTTAATCCGTCCCATCGCGCGGACCAGAAGTTCTTTGCCACCGCTATCCAAATAGCCGCCGGTAGCGTTGGAATTGCTTTTTTTGACGGCTTGTTCCACTTCTTCCAGCGTGACGTCGTACTTGAGCAATTCATCTTCATTGACCAACACTTGATATTGCTTTCGGCCTCCGCCCATCGTGATGACTTGGGCCACGCCGGGAATGGTCAGTAAGCGTTGTCGCACCACCCAATCCGCCAAGGTCCGTAATTCAATCGGGTCCGTTTTGCCCGTTTTGCTGTACATCCCCACTTGCAAAACTTGCCCCATGATCGAAGAAATGGGGGCCATTTGGGGTTTAACTCCCGCAGGCAAGCGATCCGCGGCCAGGGCCAGCTTTTCGGCCACGATTTGGCGGTCGATATAAATGTCGGTCCCCCAGGCGAACTCGACGTTGATGACCGACAAGCCGACGCCTGATGCGCTCCGGACCGCCTGCACTCCGGTGGCTCCGTTCAAGGAGGACTCCAGCGGAAAAGTAATCAGCGTTTCCACTTCTTCCGGTGCCAAGCCGAGCGCTTCGGTCATGATCGTCACGCGGGGACGATTCAAATCCGGAAATACGTCGATCGGCAAATGATAAAGTTCATAGCTGCCGTAAACGGTCAATACGAGGGCCAGCGCGATCGTAATGACGCGGTAGCGAAGCGATAATTTAATGATGGCGTTGAGCATGATTTGGGCGTCCGTGCGCTTAGTGGTTGTGGCCGGCGTGGGGATCGATGCCGCCGCCCGCCTTGTTTTTCAGGGCCAATTGCATTTGATAGGCTCCCTTGGCGGCGACCAAGTCGCCGGGAAAGAGCGTCCCGTCATTTTCAATCACCACATTGGCGATATCGCGGTATTCCACATGCACCGCGATGCGGTCGAAGTGGTCGCCATTTTGTTGGAAGACGTAGTTTTCCGCCCCCTCTTCGACCACGGCCTCGACGGGTAGGACGATCCGGTCGGTCCATTTTTCCACCGGGATGAGCAACTCCAGTCGTTGCCCCGGACGGTACTTCCATTGAATGAATTGTTGCCCCGACTTCGTTTTGCGGGTCGATTCAATCGCATTCGGCAGACTCAAATAGAATTGAAACGAACGCGTTTCCGGATCGACATGATTCGCCATATACAGCAACTTCAGGTTGGGAATCAGGCTGTTTTCCTTTCCACTAGATTTGAGGCTGGCAGTGATGTTCGAGCCTACGCCGATGGCCCGTCGCATCGCCTCGGCGTCCGTTTCAAAAGCTTTGCCTTCGACATAGAGTTCGCAGTGATCGGCGAGCACACATAGCTCTTGTCCCGCCGTCAGATGTTGCCCCTGCTTTACCGACAATTTTTGAATGTGAAACAAATGGTCCTCGGGACAATCTTCACTCGTATGCTGATGAGCAGGGGCGTAAATCGTGATGCTTTGCAGGAGTTGGCGCGTTTTGAGGACGTCCTCAATTTGCGCTTCATTGATTCCGTGCAGGAGGAGCGCCTGCCGTTCGGCCTTCATCGACGCTTCGAGCTTCTGTTTGTCGTATTGTTGTTCCAATAACCGTTTCCCCGCCAACGCGCCGTCGCCCGCCGATTCCAAACGCTTGATTTCCCGATTGATGACGTCGAGATTCTCCGCGCTGCGCAGGAATTCCCGTTGGGCGACCACGACTTCCTCATGCGTTAAGCGAACATCAAACAACGGACTCCCCGGTTCGACGGCGGACCCTTCGATGATGTGGACTTTGGTAACCACCCCGGTCAGCGGGGCGGGGATTTGCACTTGCGAATGCCCGGGCCGTTCGACAATGAGCGCGGGCAACGTCAGCTTGCGCTCGAAATCTTCGAGCTTGATAGTGTGTGGTCGAAATCCGATGTTTTTTAAGCCATTTGCGCTGATTTCCAGGGAGTTGCCAGCATCATGCCCGCTATGATCGTGTCCACTATGATCATGTCCCGCATGGTCATCCGCAGGCTTACTGTCCGGGTTTTCCCCTGTGGGTGGTGAATCTGTAAGATTAGTTGGTCGTATCCATTCCGCTAACTTTGCGCGTACTGGGGGCGACCAAGTGTTCCAAGTGAAAGCACCAGTCAGCAGCAACCCCATCCCCAGTAACCACAACCAGATGTGGAAATTTGTGAAAATATTGCGAATAGGCATAAAAAGCTCCGGAAAAATCCTATCTAAAGTGAATTCCGACGATTACTGTGGAAAAAAATGAGAGCGCATAATCACAAAAAATTATGCCGATCATGCTTTCTAGCGGAAAGCAAATGCTGTCAAGGACAGGAATTTAGAGACGCAAGACTTGCAGACAATTGTGCCTGCCATTACGCTGCAAGTCAGTTGGATGAGCGAAAAGAGTTCGCTCAAAAGAAAATTTGCCAACGAATGGAATTTTTTCTAGACAAAATGTAACTAGAGGAAAATCCTCAAAATCGCAATCATTTGGGGATGGTTCGCTGAGCGCACAGACCTTTTCCAGGCAGTCACATGAATTCCATTTCGAGGAATTTGCAAAATCCGCACATGCAATCGATTCTGGTTGGCATGCCGACGCTGAACTCAACAAATGACTTATAGCTGTTCGCTTAACAAAGGTTTTAGCCGTTTTTGATTGGTAGTTTTGCTTTTTATGACAAGAGCAACTAGCGTGTTGTGATTGTATTGCCCGCACATAACAAAAAGAATCTTCAATCTTATTGCTATTGCAGGATATTTGCGAATGTTCTTCGGAATGGCAACTAAGCACTTGCCCACAGCCATAGCTGCCGTGCCAAAGCAAGGAAATCTGCAGCAGGATTGAAAGGATTGTACGAAACATAAATTAACTCATCGATACAATTGATACCATTACTTTATGGAAATTCAAATATTTAGACAAGGGACAATGCTGCCCGTCAAATGAATGCATAGGCATTGCAAGAGATACCACTTCACTTAAACCACTTTTACGCAAATGCAATAGAAATGGATATGTCATTGTTAATTTATATCATGTTTAAAGCGTAAAGTCAAGTTACGCATTAATAGAGTCATCGTCTCTGCCAAGTATCGGTCGCCAAAGGTAAACTAACGGTATAACAATCGTTCACAGCTACAAACCTTTCCGTGGAGCAAAGAACGGGATCGATTTCAAATTGCTATTGCGCAAAATTCTTTGCACTTCTATTTGCAACTACCCTCACCCCCGCCTCAGTATCCTCCACACGGTGGATGCGTGCCATAGGCGGCCTTTGCCGCGGCAGCGGATTTTTGAATCATTCAGCCGCGTGGCGATGGCGGAGGCCCCCAGCCCTTGGGCGTGCAAGTTGCGGATGAGCCGCAGGGTCGATTGCTCGTCCGGCACGGGCAGCAGTTTTTTGCCAACTTTACGGTAACCATACGGCGGCACGCTGCCCATGGCCCGACCGGCGCTTTGATGGCGCAGCATCATGGCCGAAGTGCGCGAGCGGCTAAGCTCCCGCTGCATTTCGGCCAGCGCCGCAAAGACCGTGCTGACAAACCGGGCCGTGGGATTGTCCGTCATGCTCCAGTCCCCTTCGCTAATTGACACGAGCTTAGCCCCTTTGCGTTCAATCTCACGGGCCAGCACAATCGACCATTCCGCGTCCCGGGCCAGGCGGCTCCAGTCCCGCACGACCAGGCGATCCCCACGTTTAAGCTCGGCCAGCGCTGTAAATAGTCCAGCCCGCTCACGGTCGGCCCCTGATATGTCGCGGTCGGCATAGTGGGCCTTGACGGACCAGCCCTGCCGAGCCGCCCAAGCGTCGATCTCAGCCCACTGCCGCTCGACACTGTGGCAATCTTGTGCGTTGGGCCTGGGGGAGAAGCGGGCGTAGGCGATGATGGGCATAGGGGGGCTCCTTACTTGGTAAACGACATATCGTGCAAGCACTGAAAATAGCCGGCCGCGAACCCTTTAAGGTGTTCTACTTCTTCGGGGGGGACGCCCACGGCTTCCACTTCGTAAGTTTCCTCGTCGCCTTCAATAAGATAGTCACCCTGTTTGGTGAGGGTGAATTCCCAAGCGGGGCACTCCTCTTGCAGTGCCTTGTGGAGACGGTCGGCCAAATCATCATATACGGTAGTGACTAAAACGAGCGGCATGTTACCTCCAATTGCCTTTGCATGAAATTTACGGCACTACGCGGGCCGTTAGCGATCCCGATATGTTGCCCGCGTCGGGATCAGCGCGGGAGGGAGAAACTTAGTGTTCGCTCGGCAAGTACAGGCAGACCTTTGCGCGGTCATGCACCAAGTACAACCTGAAATTCTCTAGCTCGGGGAAGTCGGTGAACGGGACATCTTGGGAAGCCATCTCTAGCCCGTCGCCGTCGTCACAGTAGACGCGGCAACCCCCGTTGCCGTCGTGCTGCACACGCCAGACCTGGAACTCCATGCGATAGCGGGGATCGTCCAGCGACCGCCTGATAATCTCCGCTTGGTGGGAGAATATCAGGTCCAGCAACCAATGCGCACCGGCTTTTTCGGCCAGGTACCGCACCCCATCAGTGTAAACAAAGCGGCTGTTCATCCAGTGCCGGTAATAATTCTCGGTTCCCGTGAACTGCCGCAACTCGGACTGCAATTCATCAATCATGGTAGCCATCGTGGTACTCCCTAAAAAAGAAAACGGGCTTGTTCGCCAACTGCCAAAAACCACAAACAGCACTACGAAAATCGCTCAAAAAGCCGTAATTGCCGCGTTTTCCGCGAATTTGGCGGCTTGTTCGAGCAGCCAAGTAGCCGCCGCTTCCTTCGCCCACAAATCTTGGCACAAGATCGCGCCCGGCTCAATCATGTTGGCAATCTCGTCGGTCATAAGCCGTGGAAAGCCTAAGTTGTCGGTCAACACTCGCCCCTCGGTGGACATGGCATAAAACCACATCGTCCGATACGCCCAGCCGCTCAAGGCGTTAGCCAACAGGGACTCGCTCACGGGTTGACCGTAATCCTTGACCACGCAGGACAGCACCAAATCATCCCCGTTGGTGTACGAATTGAGATTGTACTTGGCGGCAACTAGCCGAACACTGTATCCCGCGCTTTCCAGCCAGTCCGCCAGGGCCACGCACGCCGCGCCGCGCCACAGAATATCCTGACTATTCACCCCGCAATGTGCGCCAGTGTTGCACAAGAGCGTAACATTGCTGCGCCCTAGAGTGGCCGTCCGGCGACACTCTTGCCAGTACGGTTGGCCAGAACGCAGCCGGTCAACACATAGGCTGTCGCCGCCATCCTCATTCCACCGTAAACGCCGCTTGACGTTCACGGGCATAGGGAGTTCTATCGAGTCCAGCGCATTCTTGACCGCGTTGTAATCCTTGAATGTCGGCTTATGGTGGCCGTGCAACTCTTGTTTGGCATGGTCAATGCCGGTAAACTTCCGACCGATCCAAGAGTGATTGTGTTGCCCAAACAGTGCGCCTAGAGTGTCCTTGTTTTCAACGTCCTGAGCCGCTGGCACACTGTTGGCTAGGTCGTCCAGCGAGTCGAATTCTCGCTGGACTAGGCCCCCGATCCCCCTTGTGTGATAAGTCTCTAGCATGGCAATTTCTCCAAGATCGAGGCGGCGGCTTTGCGTTCATCAGCCGACCAGGCTACGAGCATGTCGGCGAATATCTCGCGGTACGCTTCCCCCACGTTGCGGCAAGCTTGGGCGGCCAGCATGTCGCGGGTGCCGACAATCTGCCGAAACTTCCGTTCCCGCACCAAGTCCCGCAGTTTCCAGCAGGTATCCCGCACTACGGAATCCGGCACTAAATCCGCTTCCAGTTCGCGGTCATAGTCACATTCCAGGGTGGCACACGTGAAACGGTTAAGTGTGGCAGCGTCAAGCTGGTTGCGGCCAGCGTACATGCGGTCAGCTCCTAGGCCAAACGTGTTGGCCGCCGAAATCACCTTGAAGTTGGCGTGTTTGTTGGCCAGGGGCTTATCGGTACGATTAGGCAACGCCATAAACTTCCCAGCCAATGCCGCATTGAGCACGGTGCACGTGTTGCCGTCGGCGGCATCGAACTCATCGAGCAGGAACATTCCCCCTTGCTCATACGCTTGCACAAACTGTGCTGGCACATAGCCGAACGTGCCACCCGCTTCCACGGGCAACAGTCTACCCAACAGTTGCCCCTCACTCATGCCCGCACTGCAAGAGATGAAGCTAAACTCTAGCCCCAACTCTTGGGCAGCTTGAGCGGCCAGCGTGGTCTTACCGCTCCCAGCAGGCCCCACCAGCATCACATTTAGGCCCGCCGCTAGCTTACGCAGCACTTTAGGCAACAGCTTGTGACGCCGTTCCGTAGACTTCACGGGCGGCACTACCACTTCCACCTTCGCGGCCCGGGGCTTACGCTTCGGGGCCTCGCAAGGGTAAAAATGTTGCCAGGTCATATCGCCACTAGGCGAACGGCCGGAGGGCTTTACTTTCTCATTCAGGGGCATAGTCTGCCCGCACTTGCTACAGTCGCGCTCATGCTGGTTATAAACCCAGCCTAGAGCCTCGGCGTGCAGGTCCAGCGATAGCTGGGTGTCCACACGCCCACGGTCTAACGTGAACATGGTAAATCTCCCTTAAAGCACCACCAAAAACCAAGATCAGCGCGGCAAAAACAACTACGAAATTGCCGCGGAAATGCGGATTTTTAGGGGGGGGGCAAGGCTAGTCCGCCATACACCCGCTATCTATCGCTTGCAACACTGCCCGCATGTTATGCTTGCACTGTCGCACCAGGTCCACATAAGCCCCTATAGGCTTACCGTCCAACCCGTGCTTCTGCGCTATCCGCCTGGCTTCCAACGCAAACGCTAATTCCAACTCTTTGCCGTTAGAGAGTAACTCTAACCGGATACAACGTGACAACAGTGGCGCAGTGTCTAGGCAATCCTCAAACAGTGCCTCCTGCCCCTCATTCGTGGTAGTGAAAATCACCACGGCATAGTCTGGTAACCGTTCCAGTACATCCAAAAACTGGCGGATTGTGTCTTTACGCAGCCCGTGCGCCTCATTCACAATCAGCGCATGCCCCTTACCGTCGATGCACCTACACCGTAGGCCACGTTCCCAATCGTCCAAACTCTTCGGCGTAAGCTGGGAAACGCTAGTTTCCGTAGTGGCAAACTCGCTTGCCACATCACTGGCAATAATCTTGGCCAGGGTAGTCTTACCCGTGCCGGATAATCCGCTAATCCAGTACGCTCTCCCACCCCACCCACCGCCACCGTGGCCCTGTAACGCTGTGAGTTTCTTTACAGTAGGCGGCTGTCCTACAACGCCTTCAAGCGTTTTGGGCCGCTCCCGCTCAAATAATGCAGGCATGACACATTCTCCCTTGCTACTTGACCGCACACCCTCACAGTAAGGGTGTAGGGATAAGTGCTCCCCCACCAAGGGGGAGCTAGGGAATTCACACACTAGGCCGCCGCCTTAACCTTGTTCTTTGCCTTAGCCGCTTTCTCCGCAGCGTGTTTAGCCTTGCTCGCGGCACTACGCTGGTCGATGAGCGAAATATTCGCCTTAACAAACTCGTCGTAACGGTCGAGCTTGGCACGGATAGCAGCAACAGTCTCAACTCGCAGGATTGTGCCAAACTGGGCGTTACCGCCAGCAAGCCGCCCAAAGTTAATCGCCCCGCTCTCTGTCACCGTGAACTCTGCCCCGGTGGATTGCTTAGGCAGCACGTCGACCGCATCGGCGGGCTTAATCGCCCCGCTCTGAACGCCCAACAGGACGTACCGCAGTGTTGCACTGTCATGCCCGATCAGAGAGCAAGTCTCGTCCACGGACAATCCACCCTTGGCCAGTTCGCCTAGCACTTCTAAATTGGTCATAACTACACACTCTCCCTTGAAAAGTAACGGTAACGCTTGCCAACAGTAGGCTCGCTGGTGTAATGCCCTACGCTAGGCAGGGCATTTAGCCGGGAAGTCTACGGCACCAACACACTGGCCTAATCTTCAAGAGCTGGCTGGTCATTTAGCCATTTGTAAAAGTCGTCGTAATCAGGGTTTGGTTCCAACTCTGAAATGTCAATCAGAGCCAGTTGTGCCTCAAACTCTTGAATCAGATACTCTTCCAACTGTGCTACGCTCATAACCGTTTCTCCCTTAGTGTTGTGCTAGCGTTATCACTCCACTACAGACGGTGTAGGCAGGAGGAATAACAACCTTTTTTCCTGTCGTGGCGTTGTGCCTTCGACAATCAACACAACGGAGAATTGGAAAAATGGCGTTGGCGTCCGACCGACTCGGACGGACGCCGCGAAAGATATTGACGGCAAACGACTTGCGATTAAAAGGAATAACAGGCGCGCGCGTACGTTTTGACCCAGACCCCCGCCCTCGCGTCACGCGCGGAATCCTTTACTAGTCCCCCCTCTGCACCTGTGGAATTTGCGAGTGGTCGCCTGTGGAGATTTTGCCCTAGAGGGGGGGCTTCTGTTTTTGGGTGGAGTCCCGTTTGAGAAATTTTGCGCGTAGTGGGTGGCTACGTACCTTCCCCTTAGCGAACCGTGCGTTTTTCGCGGAATTGCCGGGAGATTCGCATCCTAGCAGAGCCTCGAACGCATGCCGGTTATTGGCCCCGTCGTTTCCCTGGTTGTGATGTGCGAAAACAGGGATCGGGGGTTTTTGAGGTTGTTTTTTCGTGGCGGAAGATGGGCTGTCTGTTTCCTTCTTGCGTTGTATCCACGGGTTGGCCGAGGTTAATGGGGACAAGTCCTTGGCAACCGCAACCGCTAATTTGTGGAGGTGATTTTGACTGAAAAATGAAAGGCGTCAAGACAGGAATGATTAAACGTGGGTTGACGCTTTCTGTTTTTCGTGGAAATTGTTGGGGCATGAAAAAGGATTTGCGGTTGGAATACGAGGCGCTGGAGAGTGGTTGGAAGGCCGCGGCGGAGCGTCGTTGGAAGGAGGAGGGTTGTTTGGAAGCGGCGGATGCTTATCGCAAGATGCTGCGGCTGCACGGGGTTGAGGTTGAGGATGCCTGGAAGCAGGCGATTGAGCGGTTTCCGCCGCTGGATTTTGTGAAGGTGAGTAAAAGCGTTGTTTAGCTGAAAAGGAGAGAAATCGATGTTAAATGAGCAAGAAGCGCTCGACAGTCTGCGTCGGCTGAAGCCGGTCAAGGCCAAACGAATTGGTACGGATGCCCGAGGAGCGGCCCAGATTCTCGGAGTGGCACAATCAACCCTGGCAGAGTGGCAGCGTCAAGGCAAGGTGCCATTTTGCAAAATCGGCGGGAGAGTTTTCTATTCGCTTTCGGCCCTGAAAACCTGGCTGGCGGAACTCTGCAATCGGCGAGCGGCGGTGGAACTCGAACCCCGCCCAAAAGGCAAGAAGGCCAAGCGGAATCAACCGACGGGAACTCAATAAACCACATAAGCGAGGAAGAATTCTTATGCAATTATACAACCGAGATAACGTTTTACGAACACAGCAGACCCTTTGCGAATCCGGCGGCACATTTGAAATTCGGATACTTGATGGCGTGACCGCAAGCGATAAACGGAGCAAAGTTTATTCGGGTTATTTTGATTCTCCGCATGCAGCGGTGAATGCCCTGGCTGAGCAGCGATTTGTTTCGTGGAAGGGGTGCTATGTCACACCGAACCCAGTGAAACCCGACCTACTAGCCCGGGCGGTGAACAAATTTAAAAGCGGCATTAAATCGGCCAGTGATAGCGATATTGTTTCACGTCGATGGTTACTGATTGACGTTGACCCAAAACGCCCGGCGGAAACTTCAAGCTCCGATGCCGAACACGCGGCGGCGGCTGAAAGAATTAATGCTATCGACAATTGGCTCTGGGAAAGATTCCAGTACCCGCCCGCGATCGTGGCGGATAGTAGCAACGGTGCCCATGCCCTCTATAGAATCGACCTGCCCGCCGATGATGACGGGATAATTAAGAAAGTGCTAAAAGCAATTGCCCACGAATGGGACGATGAAACTTGCAAGGTGGATTGCAGCGTTTTTAACCCCGCGAGAATCTGGCGGCTATACGGCACGATAACTTGCAAAGGAGACTCAGACGGAGACAAGCTCACACCCGCCCGACCTTGGCGAACAAGCAAGATTCTAGTTCGGCCCGATGCCTTGCGAGTGGTAACTCGTGAGCAATTGGAGGCGGTAGCAGCACTTGCCCCACAGCCCCAGCAACCGGCCCCACAGGCCCGGGTGAACGGCTATCGTGGTAATAGGCAGTTTGACCTGGACGCCCTCTTGGCACGTGCTCCGTTTGAAATACGCGGCCCACAGCCCTACCAAGGTGGCTCTAAGTGGATCATGCCCGTGTGCCCGCGCAACCCGGAGCATAACAAGGGCGAAGCGTTTATCATTCGGCGACCGGATGGAACCATTCAAGCCGGATGCCAGCATAACAGTTGCCAGCAATTCGGCTGGCATGATTTACGGGACATTCTGGACCCGGGCTGGCGCGAACGCAAAGCCGACCGGCAAACAAGCGGGGCTTGGAAAGATGCGGCCAATGGCCGGGTAAATGGCAAGCCCTACAACGCCCCCCCTCTGCGGGCAATCCCGCCGGATAGCGGCTGGGTGCCGTTTCCTGCGGGGGCTTTGCCGAAAAATGCCCGCGATTATGTGCGGGAACAAGCCGAGCAAATTCAGTGCGACGAAGCGTATTTGGCTTTGCCCCTCTTGGCTCTGGCGGGGAGTGCAATCGGGGCAACGCGGCGGCTACGATTAACCCCAAGCTGGACGGTCCCCCCGATACTTTGGGTGGCCGTACTCGGGGAGAGCGGACGCAAGAAAAGCCCGGCCCTAATCGCAATAAAAAATCTGGTTATGAAGCGACAGGAAAAGGAGTTTCGGGATTTTGAACAGCATGAAAGCGAATTTCAGGAACATCAAATACGCTACGAAAAGGAGCTTGCGGCGTGGAAGAAAAATACCAAACAGGATGGCGAACCGCCCCCCACTAAGCCCAAGGCCCCGATAGCCCGGCGGTATTTGGTGGAAGATTGCACGCTGGAAACACTTGCCAAAATCCTCAAGGAAAATCCCCGGGGGGTGCTGCGATACAGTGAGGAACTGGGAAGCTGGCTCTCGTTTGGCGAATACAAAAAAGATTCGCGGGGCGACCTAAACAGGTGGCTTAGTTTGTGGAATGGCGACAGCGTAACAATCGACCGCTCAAGCCACTCGCAACGGACAACGCACATTCCGCAAACGGCGATTAGTATTTTTGGTGGAACGCAACCCGAGACGCTGGCGGCGACGTTTGGGCGGCAGGAACTGGCCAGCGGATTAGCGGCCAGACTGCTATTCTGTCAGCCCCCGGCCCGCCTAAGCGTTTGGCTGGACGATTACCCGCCCCTGCAATTTGAGCAACCCATACGGGAGCGAATTCGGGACTTGCAAGATTTGGAATTCAAAAACGGGGGGCAGTTTGAACCCCACGATTTTGGCGGAACAGACTTGGTGATTCACGCCCCCGAACCCAGCGACGGCGAAAATGAGCCAGTGGAGCTGGTTTTTTCCGATGATGCCAAGCCGATTTGGCGGGATTTTTATAACGCCCACAATCGGGAGACGTTTGACCTCTCGGGGAACTTGGCGGCGGCGTTTAGTAAGCTGGAAGCATACGCCCCCAGGCTAGCCCTCATCTTACAATTGATCAGTAATCCCCAGGCCCGGGAAGTTGGCAAGCATGCCCTCTTGGCGGCTATTCGTTTGGTTGAGTGGTTTAAGCATGAGGCAACGCGGCTGTACGGGCAACTGTCCCTCAGCCCAGAGCAACGGGAAACACAACAGACAATCTCGCTAATTCAGCGGCGCGGGGGACGTATAACCCACCGGGAGCTAATGCGGCGGGATAAGCGATTTGAGACAGCGGAAGCGGCGGAAAGCTTTTTGCAGCAATTGGTCGATGGCGGATTAGGGCTTTGGGAACCGGTGCCCCCAGGCCCCAAGGGTGGCCGACCGGCACGTGAATTTGTGTTAGCACAAGAGGTTACAGCCCCCCCCTCAAATCCTGCCCAAGCGGGGATGCGGTGACACAACCCCATGATTTGGCCGAGTTTAGGGGTTGTGTCACTGTCATCCATGGTAGTGATCCTAAAAACGATGTCCCCGAAAACCTGGATGATTCCCTGGATGATGCCAATTTCGAGCTTGCCAAGTTGGGGTACCTGGATGATCAAGATACAGCAGAGGAAGTAAAGGCATTTGTGGATGAACTTGAATTTTACAAGTGCCAGCCCCCAGCACGGGAAATTTTGGCAATCTAAATGCCCCGAAATCGTGGGGAGAAGATAATGGGTTATTTGACTCGGGAAACATAGGTAGTGATTAAGGGCAGGATAGTGTGTGCCTGGCAATTTGCTACTTAACCGATAGAATTGGGTAATGAGCAAGCACCCCCCCCGACTATCGCTGAACAGTTGAAATCGGCCAATAGTGCCGTTGGCCGCGCAAGGTACAGAATCGCGATTGATGCCCAGATAGCGCATAAAAACGCTATCACGATCTTGTAACGGTGAACGGGGACTGATTTGAGACTCACTAGAGCGATTAACCAAAACACTCGTATCGGTGATGACAAACCAAAGCAATCACAGACTCGGTGACACAACCTCATAATACTGGGGAAATACTAAGGTTGTGTCACGGTCACGCTTAACAAACATTCCAAAAACCAATTTTCGTAGCGAGCAAAAAATGGCCAGTGTCCAAAGAATGGCAAACGGAGCTTTTCGGGTGCAATTTGTGATGCCAGACCGTAGTAGAAGCTCACTTAACCTGGGTGGGGTACCAGAGCGTTTTGCTAATAAAATGGCGGAGCATATCGACGAAATCCTACACAGTCGTAAAAAGGGATACCCCTTAGCCCGCGACACAATCGCCTGGATCAGGGAATTAACTCCTGAAATAAGGGAAAAGCTCTCAGCCGTGGGGTTGCTCGAAAAGACTTCCGACATACATCTGGGACCGTTTGTCAGACAATATATCGAGAAGCGAACAGACCTTAAATGGCGAAGCCGAAATAACTTGGAACAGGCGGCAGGTTGCTTGATTCAATTTTTTGGGGAGCAATGCTTGCTCTCTGAAATTACCGATGCAAAAGCCGTGGAATACTCCATTTGGTTGAGGGGAAAACGTGGACTTTCGAAGGCGACCGCGAACCGTCATACAGCCCGAGCCAAGCAGTTTTTCATTCATGCGGTGAAAGATAAATTGCTATCCGAGAATCCATTCACACAATTTAAGAAGCTCAAGGTGCGCTCGAACCCAGAACGCGCCTATTTTATAGACCGCCCCACATACGAAAAACTGTTAGCCAATTGTCCGAATCAAAGGTGGCGGGCAATTTTAGCATTTGCCCGCATAGCTGGTTGCCGGATTGATAGTGAAATTAAGCGCATGACCTGGGGTGACATTCACTGGCAATCAGGGAAAGTGTTAATCTATTCCCCCAAAACTGAACATCACGAAGGGCAAGATAAACGCTGGGTACCTTTATTTCCTGAATTGCGTGCCGAGCTAGAACTTCTATTTGAGGAACACGGCAAGCCCGCTAAACGCCCCACGCAGAGCGTATTCGGTTCATCCCCCGAGGATTGCAAGAATTTACGAACGCAATTTACCCGCATTATTTCGCGGGCAGGATTGATTCCCTGGCCCAAGCCATTCGTGAACTTGCGAGCGAGCAGAATCCGGGAACTCAAAGAAACCACCCCCGCCTGGAAAGTTGATAAATGGTGCGGGCACTCAGGGGAAGTGTCGGAGGAATTCTATCTTACTTTACACGATTCCGATTTTTTAGAAGCAGCAAATGTCTGTGCATTTTCTGACGAACTTATAGACTCGCATGGTATCCGACCAAGCGAGTACCAAAAAGAAAACCCCGCGTTTTGCGGGGTATTGGACTCTATTGGATATTATACAAACGTGCAGGTACCCCTACGGGGATTCGAACCCCGGTTTTCGGGCTGAGAACCCGACGTCCTGGGCCTCTAGACGATAGGGGCGTCTTGGCCAGTGTAATCCATCATTTTCTCATTTTTGACGGGTTTGTCAATTGGTGGATAGGGACCGCAAAGATGAAAAATTATTTGCCACGACGCGTCCCCACTGAACGAGAAGCCGAGCCGCGGGCCCGACGCCAAACGCCGATTTATTCGTTCGCATTTGGCAATTTAGCGCGAATTTCGTTAAGCATCCGGTCCAGACCGCCGCTAATGTATTTTGAAAGGGGCTCTTTGTTTTTTTCCTCGAGTTGTTTGCGAAACGTCTCTAGCTGCACCCAAGCGGCGGTGAAAGGTTGCTGCTGGTTTTGGTTAAAGGCGATGATCGCCTCCCCCGCTAATCCGTAGTAGTGATCGTAATCATTGGGCTCGGCGGCCAGATCGTGAAAATAGCCCTGGGCAAGGACCCATTCGTTGGCCTGCAGGTGCAGGTAGGCCAACTGCCGCTTGGCGTTATTAACCGCGGTTTTATCTTCGGGAAAATACTTGATGACATCCCGCCACGCCTGGGGGTTGGCGCCACTTTCGTACATGCGGGCGTATTCCAACTGTTCCTGCGCGCTCGCCAGTTTTACTGTCCGTTCGGCGCGGCCCGGCGTGTCCAGCAGGTTCCGCTCGCGCGTTAAATATGCTCCCAACATGCCCGCTAAAAGCGCAATCCCGCTCACCCAGACGATCCAGCGGCGGGGATTTTCCCGCTTTAATAACATTGCCTGGGTTTGCATGACTTCGGCCAACTGCTGGGTGGCGGCCAGGCGGGCGTCGGAGATCGCGGTTAATTCCGTGCTATTCCATTCATTCCAATCCTCCGACCAGGAGGTCGTGTCCAACTCGCGGTACAGCGCGCGCAAATCCAGCAGCACCCCCCGCGGCGATTGGTAGCGTTCGTCGGGGTTTTTGGCCAGCATTTTGTGAATGATGCGGCACAACCCGACGGGCAGGTCGGGGCGGATGGTTTCCAGGCGTTCGGGGGGGGTCTTGAGGTGTTGAACGGCGACACTTAGGGCGTTTTCGCCGCGAAACGGGGGGTTGCCCGTCAGTAAATGAAACATGGTCACGCCCAGCGAATAGATATCGCTGCGAGGGTCGAGCGCGCGGCCCTCTACCTGTTCGGGGCTCATGTACAAGGGGGTGCCCATGGTAACGCCGATCTGGGTCAAATTGAGCGCGGCGGCCTGATCGCCGGTCACAATGCGCGCCAGTCCAAAGTCGGCGACTTTGACGTCTCCCTGGGGAGATAGCAAGATATTTTCGGGCTTGATGTCGCGATGGACGATTCCCTGGTCGGCGGCTTTGGTAAGGGAGGCGCAGGTCTGGCGAAAAATCGCCAGGGCCACGGGTAATTCGGGAACTCCCCGCCGCAACAAATATTCGCGCAGGTTCAGCCCCGGCACATACTCCTGGGCGATATAATGCAAGCCCTCTTGGCAGCCGACTTCGTAGATTTGGACGATATTGGCATGGACCAGGGCGGCGGCGGCGCGGGCTTCGTTTTGAAAGCGTTTGACATAACTTTGATCCGCCGCGAGATCCCGTTTGAGAATTTTCAGGGCGATCTGCCGACCCAGGGAAGATTGCTCCGCCAGATAAACTTCGGCCATGGCTCCCCTGCCCAGGCGACGCAAGATGTGATAATCGCCCAGGCGGCGGCCGGAGAGATCCGGCTCGGGCGTGGCTGCATGGGGGGGAGAGAGGGCGCGTTCGGTCATAATTGATGGTCAGCGATACAAAATTTGGGGGGTGCGGGGTCGAGGCCCCCCGTGCCGTTAATGGGCACAACTGCCGCTAACGGGCACACGTGTCAGGTGGGTTTGTTGGCTAATGCCGACAGGATGGCAAATCCGCGAACTCCCGGGTGTGCTAGGGAATATCCCCATATCGTATTAGTATGGGCCAAAGGGCGGGGAATGGCAATCTGGATTTCACCACCAATGTCCGCCGAACCAGCAGCCAATAAAAGTTAAAAAACCGTTATTCTCGCAGCCGCCCGCCTTTAGCAAATCCTGGCTAAATGTCGGACAAGGTCAAAAGTCCGGGGCGAACCCGTTCCCCCGCGGCGACATCGCATAAAATAGCCGCTCATTGGTAGCCAAGATATGATCCAAGGGCCGAATTGAGATCCACGGGGGATCCCCTATCACGGCAATACGGCGGGAGGATTGGGCCTTGTCTTTGATGATAGGCTGACGATAATAACAGGTTGTGGCAAAAGAGTTACTAAGGGGGCGATTGCCACGCTAAAGCCGGCGAGATTGGGGTATGGTGTAACGGCAGCACGACTGGCTCTGAACCAGTTAGTCTAGGTTCGAATCCTAGTACCCCAAGTTAATTAAGCGACAACTCCTAGCTGCGCACGTTGGACATTCTATTGTGTTATCTCCCCCGGCATTCCGCTCATTGGTTTGCGTCTATTATTCACGAAACTTTTTAATGTCTTAGGCAATCGTCCAGAATCTCGCCTCGTATGGTTATGCAGGATGCTAGAACAATCGTGGAATGGTAGGGCGCAGCGTCGCGGCAGTACTGCCTGCCCCATCAGAGCAATATAGCTCCGCTTAGGGGCGAAAAATGGTAACTCCTTGGGGATAATGGCAGATCCATAATTCTTCTTCTTGCAGGGCCACGGTTTGGGCAATTTCGCGGCCTAATTGTTGAATTGTGTTTTGCAAAAACTCAGCGGAGTCTTCTTTGTGGCCGGGGAAAAATATTCGGACAACCAGCGTCCGCTCTTGATAAGCGTGCTCGCCCCGAAACGCGCCGTCAACTTCGTAGAGCGAAAATCCATCCAATTCCGCTGTTTCCGGGGAGGCGGCTTCCCCCTCCTCGGCATTTTGCCGCGAGAGTTTATTTTCTAAAAAACGATACAGGTCGGAGAGATGTTGTAGTTTCTTGGGAACGTATATTTCCACGCACTGAAGCACGGTATGGGTAAATTGCACGGGGGGTGGCTGGGGCATGTCTTACTCGATTGTAGGAGAATTTGTAACGGCATTGCACATCACATGCCAGGAACGGAAAATTTTGAAAGCAGGATTGGCATATAAGCTGCACGCTGGGCAAGCAAGGTGTTCCTCGATGCTTACGGATACAAAGGAAGGCTTTATGTCATCTGCGGTGATACAACAGAATTCAGTCTGGCTAAATTTCAATCGCCAGTCCTTCCCGCAATTGAATGCGCCGATAAACGTGGATGTGGCCATTATTGGCGGGGGCATCACGGGGTTGACGGCGGGTTATTTGTTAACCCAAGCCGGTAAAAAAGTGGCCATCCTGGAAAAAGGACAAATCGGGGGCGCGGAGACGGGCCATACCACGGCCCATTTGACTCTTATCACCGACGAGCCGCTGGCCAATTTAGTGTCAAATTTTGGCAAACGGGGTGCGCAACTTGCCTGGCAGGGGGGAAAAATCGCGATTGACGTGATTGAGGCCGTCGTGGCCCAAGAGCGGTTGGCGTGCGATTTTAAACGAGTCCCTAACTATGTGCATGCGTCGCTGGTGGATAATCAGGATGAACGGGGTGAATTGCGGAAATTCGCGGAGCTGGCCAATGAATTGGGCTTTAACGGGGAATTTATGGAAGATGTGCCGCTGGTCCATCAACCGGGAGTCCGTTTTGCCGATCAAGGGTTGTTTCACCCTATCAAATACTTGGATGGAGTAGCTGGAGCCATCACGCGCCAAGGAGGCTCCATTTATGAACACAGCGAAGTCACCCAGGTCCATGACGACCCCTTAATTTTAATCGCCAATGGCCTGGAAATTCGCTGTCAAAAGATGATTGTGGCCACCCATTCACCAATGCAAGGGGTGGAAAACCTGCTCAGCGCGCTGATCTTGCAAACAAAAGTGGCGGCCTATAACACCTATGCCGTGGGGGGGAAGATTTCTCATCAAACCCTAGACGCCGCTAGTTTTTATGATACCAGCGAACCGTACAATTACTTGCGCGTGGAAAACGATGGAACCGACAGTTACGCCATTCTGGGGGGCATGGACCATAAAACGGGCCAAAATGACGAGGAAGTCGACTATCATGCCCGGTTAGAGGAATTATTGACTCAATTACTCCCCGAGGTGGCTATCGATCATCATTGGACAGGCCAGGTCTTGGAGCCCCTCGATGGGCTTCCGTATATAGGTCCCGTGAACGCGGAACAATTTGTGGCCACGGGTTATGCGGGAAACGGCATGACCTTTGGCACATTATCAGGCATGATGGCGGCCGATTGGTTCCTGGGAAAGAATAATCCCTGGGAACAACTCTTTCAGGCGGAACGGATAAATGTATCCACGGCGTGGAATTATCTGGTGGAAAACAAGGACTATCCTTGGTATCTCATCAAAGGATTCATGAGCACACCCGCCGCGCAGTCCATTCAGGAAATCCTGGTGGGAGAGGGAAAGATTTTAATCTTGAATGGAGAGAGGGCGGCCGTTTATCGCCAAGCGGACGGCGGGGTCGCCGCTTGTTCGGCGGTTTGCCCCCACATGGGCTGTGTGGTGCGTTGGAATCATGAAGACACTACGTGGGATTGCCCCTGTCATGGGTCGCGGTTCAACACGGAAGGAATGGTCTTGGCGGGTCCCGCCGAAAAACCGCTAAAACCTCTTATGTTTCAATGAATATACGAATTTCACATTTTCAGCATGGAATTGAACGATGTCCACAGATCCGCGGCATATTGCCAAAATGGTTGAATTGATCAAGGCGACTCGCATGGCGATGTTGATTACCACCTGCGCGGATGGGTCGCTGCGCGGGAGGCCGATGGCCACAATCGAGACGGATTTTGATGGTGACCTTTGGTTTTTTACGGATAAAGATGAGCCCAAGGTCCAAGAAATTTTACGGCATCCGCTGGTGAATTTGAGCTATGCCGATCCAAAACAACAGAGCTACGTGTCGGTGTCGGGCGAAGCTGGCATAGTTCTTGACCGGGCCAAGATAGATCAGTTATGGGATCCTTTTTTTCAAGCGTGGTTTCCGCAAGGCAAAAGCGATCCCCAAATCGCGCTTATCAAGGTCGCGGTTAATCAGGCTGAATATTGGGAAACCGCCCCCGGACCGGTGGTGAGTTTAATGGGATTTGTGAAAGCCTGGACCACGGGAGAAGCCTATCAGCCCGGGGAGAATGAGAAAGTGGAAGTTTCCGCTTAAATGGCATTTAACCGTAAAGCGACTTCACTCAAGCGGTATCAATACTCCTTCCCCGGTCATGAAATATTCCATGGTGAATTACACTGCGGCACAATCAAAAGTAGTCCAGATAGATAAAAGGGAGAATCGTCTGCGAAAAATATCGTTATTGGCCCTGAGATGAGCCCGCACCAGGCAAAGAAGCCATATAAAGGGGCCTTGGCATTCCCGGCAAAATAAACCCAGGGATACCTCAGGATGCCAAGGGAAACTTTGAAGTACAACGGCGGCTGGGAAACAATCTAAATTAACTGCAGGAAAGACAAGCCTAAGGCCTGTTTTTACCGTTTCCTGGGATGAACTTAACTCCAAAGCGGAACGGTGTCAGGAGTTAAGAGAGCTTGTCTTTCCTGCGATTTTTTGGGGTAGCATAAAAAAGCACAAGCTCTACCTCACGTGTTGTCTTAAATTTAAAGATTCGAGTGAAGCATATCAGCCGCTGGTCGCTCGCCTACGGTTTATGTCACTCTAACCGTAAGCTGCGGTCCTCTGGCTCATTCGTAAACGAATCGTTAGCAGAGCACTCGAAGCTTGCATTCACTATCATAAAAGGGCCAACCGCAATCAAGGTTTGATAACCACTTTGATGCAGCCTTCCTGTTTATCTCGAAAGAGTTTATACGCCGCAGGAGCGTCTTCCAAATCCACACGATGGGTAATCACAAAAGAGGGATCAATTTCACCGGATTCGATTTTATCCAGCAGGGGCCTCATATATTTTTGCATATGGGTTTGACCCGCTTTCATTGTTAGCCCTTTATTCATAAAGGGTCCCATGGGAAAATTATCCGGTTGCCCGACGTATGCCCCCGGCACCGAAATGGTCCCTCCTTTGCGGCAACTACGAATCGCGTCCCGTAGTACGTGGGCCCGGTCCGTGGTTAAGTAAACCGCGGATTTCACGGTGTCCAGGATGCCATCAAAGCTGCCGGCGCTATGGGCTTCGCAACCCACCGCGTCTATGCAGCGATCGGGACCGCGGCCATTTGTTAATTCCTGCAGGGTTTCGTAGACATTGCTTTGCGAGAAATCGATTGTTTCCGCTTTGCCATGCGATCGAGCCAGGGCTAAACGTTCCGGCACCTGGTCAATGGCGATGACTCTCTCGGCGCCAAACATCCATGCGCTTTGGATGGCAAATTGGGCGACGGGGCCACAACCCCAGACCGCCACGGTATCGCCTGGTTCAATATCGCAATTTTCCGCCGCCATATAACCAGTGGGAAAGATATCGGATAAGAACAAGACTTGCTCATCGGTCAAGTTGGATTCAATTTTGAGAGGACCGATATCAGCGTAGGGAACGCGTAAATACTCGGCCTGCCCCCCCGCAAATCCCCCTAACATGTGGGAATATCCCAGCAAACCAGCGGGTGAATGTCCCATCACCTGACGTGCCATTTCCGCGTTGGGATTGGACGTGTCGCACAGCGAATAAAGCTGTTTCTTGCAAAAATAACAATCCCCGCAAGAAATGGTAAAGGGTACCACCACCCGATCTCCGATGCGCAAATTTTTGATCTCCGCCCCCACGGCGACCACCTCCCCCATCGGTTCGTGGCCCAAGATATCCCCCGACTTCATCGTGGGCATAAATCCATTCAACAAATGTAAATCGGAACCGCAGATGCCGGAGGCGGTAATTTTGATGATGGCGTCCCGTGGATGTTCAATTGTAGGATCAGGGACTGTATCCACTCTGACGTCTCCTGTGCCGTGCCAACATAGGGCTTTCATGATAATACCGCTCTTAATAAGTAAACATAAGAAAAGGCCACGTTATTTCCGCAGGCAAAGTCCATGCCCGGATGCGCGCTTCAAAGACGCCAAGTGGCAAAAGTTGGCATAATTATTTGGCATATGGGTTGCACGCAAATAAATATCCAAATGTTGTTGTTTGGCATACTCCAGTAGTTTTTTCACGATTATTGCCGTCACACCTATGGAAACACCGCAAAACCCAGCCCCCCCGATTCATAAACAAGGCCGCGGGGGTGAATTGCACCAAGTGGCAGCGACGCAGGCAGGTTGGCTGACAACCAACCACGGATTGCCCGTGGGTGATGACCAAAATTCATTAAAAGCGGGTGAACGGGGACCGACCTTATTAGAAGATTTTCATTTCCGGGAGAAAATCACCCATTTTGACCATGAGCGCATTCCCGAACGCGTAGTGCATGCGCGGGGTTATGGAGCGCATGGTTACTTTCAAGCCTACCCCGGAAATGAAGAACTAACGCGCGCCCACTTTTTGAATGATGCAACGGCAAAAACACCGGTCTTTTGCCGGTTTTCCACCGTTGTCGGCAGCAAAGGTTCGTTTGATACCGCTCGCGACGTGCGGGGATTCGCTGTCAAATTTTATACCAGTGAGGGAAATTACGACCTGGTCGCCAATAACATTCCCGTGTTCTTTATTCAAGACGCCCTGAAATTTCCCGATTTGGTGCATGCCGTAAAACCAGAGCCCGATCGCGCGTTTCCCCAAGCCCAATCCGCCCACGACACTTTTTGGGATTTTGTGACCTTGATGCCGGAATCGATGCACATGCTGGTCTGGCTCATGTCGGATCGCGCGATACCCCGCTCGTTCCGGATGATCCAGGGTTTTGGGGTAAATACGTTTCGCCTGATCAATGCCCAGGGAGAATCGCATTTGGTGAAATTTCATTGGCGGCCAAAGTTGGGGACGGTTTCTCTGATTTGGGAAGAAGCGATGGTGATCTCGGGCGCGGATCCGGATTATCATCGGCGAGATTTATGGAACGCGATTCAAAATGGCGATTTCCCTGAATACGAACTTTCCGTGCAGGCCCTCGACGAAAAGCAGGCCGCACAGTTGGATTTTGACATTTTAGACGCGACGAAAATTATCCCCGAGGAAATCGTGCCCTTGCGACCCCTGGGCAAGATGGTACTAGACCGAATGCCGCATAACTTTTTTGCCGAAACCGAACAGGTCGCTTTTTGTCCGGCGAATCTCGTGCCGGGGATCGAATTTAGCGACGATCCATTGCTTCACGGACGGCTGTTTTCCTACTTGGACACGCAATTATCACGTTTAGGCGGGCCAAATTTTCAGGAATTGCCGATCAACGCCCCCAAATGTCCCTGGCAAAACTTTCAGCGGGATGGACATATGCGGATGCGGGTGGACCGGGGGCGCGTCGCTTATGAGCCGAGCTCGCTTGATCCGACCGGGCCACGGGAAGCCGGGGAAGCGGGTTTTCAGACCCATCCTCTTTCCGTGCAAGGCAAAAAAACGCGTCTGCGGCCGGAAAGTTTTGCGGATCACTATTCTCAGGCAAAGCTATTTTACAATTCCCTGACCGAACCCGAACAACGCCACGTGGCCGGAGCCTTTGCCTTTGAATTGGGCAAGGTCGGGGTGCTTTCCATTCGTCGCAAGATGCTGGGGCATTTAAAAATTATCGATCAAGAATTGTATGAGCAAGTGGCGGATAAGCTGGGCATGTCGGGAGAAGGAGAGGATCTACAACCGGTTGTATCCCCGCGGGCCTTGCCTCCTTCTCCGGCACTCAGCCAGTATGCCAAACCGCTGGAGTCATTTGCGGGCAGAAAAATTGGAATCTTAGTGACGGAGGGGTCCGACGCCAAGATTTTGGCGGCAATTCGCCAACAGGCCCAGCGCGAGCAAGTCACCGTGGAACTGGTGGCGCCCAAGGCGGGGGGCTTTCATGGCAATGACGAGCAACATTATCCCGCGGAGCATTTTCTGACGGGCGCGCCGTCCGCGTTGTTTGACGCGGTTATTCTCTTGCCAAGCGCGGGGGGAGCGGAAGAGTTAGCGGATATTCCCGCCGCGGTGGATTGGCTGCGCATGGCGTTTTCCCATTTAAAGGTGATCGGCTGGACGGAATCGGCCAAGCCGCTTTTTACCGCGGCAAATCTGCACAGCAAAGACGATCCGGGCGTGATCCAGCTTTCGTCCAAAACGGTGCCGGATTTTTTTAACGCTTGTCGGCAACATCGGATTTGGGAACGCGAGACCGACATTCGCAATCGTAAGATGACGTGACTTGGTTGAAATGGCAAAGCCGCGCCACGTTGAGCCTGCTGTTCTTAATAATAAGGAACCTAACATGAAAAAATCCGCACTCCCCGCTCCTTTGCGCTTTGCCATGGTTGGGCTGGGCCACTTTGCCCAGGCAGCGGTGCTGCCCGCTTTTGCAAATACCAAGAAAAAAGCGGAGCTCAAAGCCTTGGTCACTGGTGATCCGGAAAAGTCCGCGGAATTGAGCGAAAAATACCAGGTGCCGGCTGTCTCTTATGACTCTTATGAAAGCCTGTTGCAAAGCGGCGATATCGACGCGGTCTACGTCGCCGTGCCTAATACGCTACACCGGGAATATACCGAACGCGCGGCCCGTCAAGGCATGCATGTTCTGTGCGAAAAGCCCTTGGCCTATACCACTGCGGATGCCAGGGCGATGATTACGGCATGCCGTGAGGCTAATGTGCGGTTGATGACAGCTTACCGATTGCATTTTGAAGAAGGAAATTTACAGGCTATTGCCGCCGTCAAGGGGGGAGAAATTGGCGAACCGCGGCTTTTTATTGCTACCCACACCATGCAGGTAAAAGAAGATAATATTCGCGTGGATGCCGAATTGGGGGGAGGTCCGCTGGAGGATATCGGCATTTATTGCCTCAATGCCGCGCGGTATTTATTTCAGTCGGAACCGGAAGAAGTTTTTGCGTATGCCTGCTTTGGCACCGATCCCCGGTTTGTGGAAGTTCCGGAGTCGGTCTGCGCCACTTTGCGATTTCCCCAAAATCGGCTGGCGACATTTCTATGTGGTTTTGGCGAAGCCAAATCCTCGGAATATCGCGTGTTAGGCACGAAGGGGTTGATCAAAGTGGATCCGGCCTTTACCTGGCAAGGTGATATCCAACTAAGCGTGATCAACGGCCAGCAAAAAACCCGCAAGTTCAAGCATCGTGATCAAATCGCGGCGGAGATCATACATTTTGTCGACTCCGTACGCAATGACCAGGACCCCGAGCCTTCGGGGGAAGAAGGCCTCATCGATGTAAACATTATCGAGGCCTTGCGACATTCCTATACCACGAATCAGCCGGTAAAATTAGATCACTCCCAAGATAAATGTTATCCTGATCCATCCCAGTCGATTCATCGTCCACCTTCTTCCAACCCCGAGTTGGTTAACGCCAGCTCTCCGGGCCAGTAACCCGCGCGTCGCGGGCGGCGCTATTTCCCCGAGCTATTTTCCCAGCGATCGGTGCGAAAGCTGGGGGCCGGAAGTCCCTCTTTGTTCATCAAGTTCGGCTCGGCAATCTGGTGCCAGCCAAAACGGACCGCCACCGGGCGCGGCACCAAGTCGCTTTTGACCACGATTGTTTCCCCGTCGATTTCGGCAGTCGCGGGATGAAATTTTTGATCCTCTCCGGCGATGGTAAACCAAGTAAGCGGCTTTCCGTCTCGACTGGTCAAGCCCCCGTGGACATGCCGAAATTTCAGGCGGATGGCGTTGTTTTCGACTTCGTGCGATTGATACAAAGGGCCGGAGTACACCAGATCCTTTTCACCGTAGGTAAATGTCCGGGCCCAGAGTGCCAGCCGAATGCCGACATCTTTTTTATTGCGGGGATGGGCGTCTCCCACATGCCCGGCGATATCGTTGGTCACGGCCATTCCGGTATGGGGAATTTCCAGGGCGGCGGTTTGGGCCTCCCATAGTTGGGGGTGCACATCGACCGGTTTTCCTCCCCAATTGAGCGGGGCAATCTGCACATAGTAAAACGGCAGTTCGTCATCCCGCCAGGCTTTCCGCCAACCCCGAATGAGAGCCTCCATGCGATAGCGATAGATCATGCCATCGCCGACATTCCCTTCCCCCTGGTACCAGATAAATCCGCGGATGTTCAAGGGGTGTAGCGGATTGATCATGCCATTGTACAAGTATTGACCGTCCGGCGGCGGATCTTTGCCTGTTAGTTGAGGGACCAAGTCCACACCCTCCCGATTGGTCCAAGGTTCGATACGCGTTCCCCCCACGGCGGAGACAATCAGACCCACGGGAACATCCAATTTTTGGTGGATTTCCCGGCCAAAAAAGTAGGCGACACCGGAAAAATACGAGACTGTTTGGGGGTTGCAGACCCGCCATTCCACCTGGGCGTCAGCCTGGGGTTCGGCTGTTTCCAGCTTGGGAACGGTCATCAACCGCATTTTGTCAAATTTTGCCGCGGCTTTTTCCACGGCTTCGTTTTTAGTTTTGACCACGACCCATTCCATGTTGGATTGGCCAGAGCAGACCCAAACCTCGCCGATCAGGATGTCAGGCACGGTCAACAGATTTTTTCCCTGGACTCGCAGTTCGTGCGGCCCGCCAGCGGAAAGCGCGGGGAGTTCAAGCAACCAGGTTCCCTCGGCGGTTGTAGTAACGCGGGCGGATTTATCCGCCAGGGAGACCGTTACTTCTTCGCCGGGATCGGCCCAGCCCCAGATGCGGATCGGCTTGTCACGTTGTAATACCGCATGCTCGCTTAACAGCCGCGGCAGGCGAACCGCGGCGACAAGGACGGAATCGCCGAGCATCGTCAAGCACCAACCAACCAAGATAAAAATTCGAACTTTTAACATGATGTTTTGTGGTAAGTGTGTGTCGGCAATACGCAAAGAGGCGGAGTGGAGGAGCTGCCACGCGGCTCCTGAGGTAGCTTGACAAAGGAGGGTCAGGCTGAACAGCCAAAATATATCGATTCCGTATTTAATACGCAAAGTGCGGTCTGGTTGAGGTGCATTTGCAAATGACGCGCTGACGGGTTATCGTTTGCCGCAGGCCGCCAGCTTTTTTACCAGATACGCCCCGTTGCCAGGATGCCATGATGCCGCAAGTTCCCCGGGAAAAACGCACTCTCACCCGCTGGTTGGCGCAAGCCGGCCCCTTGGTGCTCACCCCGTATGCCATGGCATTAGGATTTGCGGTCTATTTTTGCATGTATGCCTATCGCAAACCGTTTACCGTGGCGACGTTTCCGGGGATAGCGCCGGGTTGGCAAGATCTCACCTGGAAAACCCTGTTTGTGCAAAGCCAATTGGTGGGCTATATCTGTTCCAAGTTTTTGGGGATGAAATTTTGCGCAGAACTGACCCGACCGTGGCGCTTGGCGGCCATGGCGGGCTTGATTAGCGCGGCGGAGTTGGCTTTGGTGCTGTTTGCCCTTTTACCCCCAGACTACAAGTTTTTGGCGATGTTTTTAAACGGCCTCCCGCTGGGGATGATCTGGGGACTTGTGGTTTTATACCTAGAGGGCAGGCAAAATTCCGAGGTATTGCTAGCGGCCCTGAGTACTTCTTATATTGTGTCCAGCGGCTGGGTGAAGGTCGCGGGGGCGGTGGCCATGAGTCCGTCAGGAGGGGAGTTTTCTGAATTTTGGATGCCCGCGGTCGTGGGGTTGTGGTTTTTTCCGTTGTTTGTCATTTGTGCGTGGCTGCTCGATCAGTTGCCCGAACCAACCGCGGCGGATATCGCCCAGCGCGCGGCGCGGCAGCCAATGAATCGGGATAACCGTTGGGGATTTTTGCGGGAATTTTTTAGCGCGTTAGGACCGCTGCTGTTATTTTTTGTGTTGTTGACCGCCACGCGAGATTTTAGGGATGTGTTTGCCGTCGAAATTTTTACCGCGCTCGGTTATGGCAAAACGCCCGCGATCTTTGGCGGAACAGAGACCGTGGTGGGGCTGGTGGTAATTATTTGCCTGGGGGGATTATGCCTGGTGCGCGATAATCGTTGGGCGTTGTTGACGGCGTTAGGGATGATGCTGGCCAGCGCCCTCCTGGTGGGGGGGAGTGGTTGGCTGTATCAGCGGGGGGCGATCTCGGGACTGGCCTGGATGATCACCGCGGGAATCGGCATTTATATCGCGTATGTCCCGTTTGGTTCGATGTTGTTTGATCGGCTGATCGCCTGGACGCGTTATCCCGGGACGGCGGTATACGCGATTTATGTGGCGGATTTTGTTGGGTACTGTGGTTCGAGCGGCGCGCAAATTATCAAGGACCGGTATTTTTCCCGGGTCAGCCATTTGGAATATTGTTTAACGCTGGGGTATTTGGTTGCGGGGACGGGGGTCTTGGGAATTGGGGCTGGTGCCTGGTTTTTATCTCGGCGTCAAGAGTCCGCGCCCGCATCCAGAAATACTGAATTTCAAGCGGTTTAAGCAAAATAATCGGGAAGGGATAAATCCCCTTTTTGTCAATTTAAATAACACAAAAAGCGAGATCATGCAGTTCGCTTAGGAAATAACTAGAAATTAAGTATCTGAGGGGATACAAGTGATTTGCGCAAAATGGCGTGACCAATTCGCGAGTTTTTAACGTGTTTCTGCTAACTTCACAGTCGTAATCGGTACTTTGTGTGCAGGGTTGCAAATCAGGATGGTCACTCTGAACATGGGCTGTTTGAGGAGCAAAGAGCCCTGATTGCTTGCCATCGTACCGGGATTGTAACTGCCGGGCACGCATGGCGGGTGGGAAAGTTGACGCCACACGGGAGAAGATGATTTTCTTCCGGCGGAAATTTTGTCACAGTTGTATTTTACACCGGACGATCAGTGGTTCTCTATTTTTCTTTTTTTGGGAGATACGCTCATGACGAAGAGGGACACCTTACGAAAACTGTTACTCAGCACGGGCATGTTAGGCCTGTGCACGGTGACTGCCGCGAATTTGTTTGCGGCACCGGTTGGCTCGGCTTACCGCACCGCGGTGGACGCCCTGACCCCCGCACATTACTTTCCCTTGGACGAAGCCTACGGGTCTCCAGCGGGGACTTTGGTGACTAACCTAGGCGCAAGCGCGCCGGTGGTGAACGAAGCCAACTACATCCGGATGCACAATAACGGCAGCACTTTGGCATTCAATGATGGCACCTTGCCGCAGGGGACCGGTTTTGGCCAGGCGGCTTTGGTGGGTGCGACCGTCGGCCCCACGGTGATGAGCAAGTTCACCGCTCCTGAAAACATTGGCAACAGCACAAACTTTGCGGGCGTCAGCCAAGCGGCTTATCTCAATCAACTCCCTGGCTTTAACCCCAATCTGGGCTTCCCTGGCGATCCTTCCGGCGCTACGGGAGATATTTTCCCCGATGCGGCGACCACTGGTGGCGATTTTAATCGCGCGTTTGAGGGGAATGGCCGCGGAGCGATCCAGCTCAATACCACCGTCAACGGCAACAACATCTTTCACGGTGATGCTACCACCGGGGCATTCACGTTTGCCGGTTGGATTCGCCTGGACAGTGCCAACACCAGCAGCACGATCCGAATTTTTGAATCGGGCGGGAATAACGGCGCAAATGGTAAGTTCTTTCAGATCACCAGCGGTGGATCAGCCGGGTTGACTATTGCCACCAGCACCAACGCGGCGGATACCCGCTCGCTCAAGGCCTTTTATCCTTCCGGTACTCCCGCTGCGGGTTCCGGGGGTACCGTTGGTGGTGATCGGGGTGTGGGTGACTCCGGCCAGTGGTATTTCCTGGTGGTTTCGACATCGGGAAATACCCCCGCCGAACGGATCGCCAACCTGCAGGTTTGGGAACGCTATGCCGACAAGTCCAACGCCATGGGCACTGGTGGTACAACACTCGGCGGCAGCACCAACCAGTTGGGCGTGGCCAAATTGGGTTATCGCGACCTGAATAACCTGGGGATCGCCTTGGCGACGCAGGGGGCCAGCGACAAAATGGACGAAATTTCGATGTGGAATCGCGTCCTCCAGTACGATGAACGCGAAGCCCTGTACATTGCAGGGACAAAGCCAACCAGCGGAGCTCCCGTCAATACCACCACCGCCGACGGCAACTGGGCTGTGGGGGGAAATTGGTCGGTTGGCCAGTGGCCACTCCAACATGGTAATAATAACTCGCCGTATTACGCGGCGGTGATTGACCACAACATTTTGGCCACCACCTTTGACAATGGCGCCAACGGTACAGCTTCTTTCCGGTCCAATGTCGACTCCTTGACGGTGAACGCCGGCAAGACATTGACTCTGGATGTCGGTACCACGATTCGTTCCGCCGAAGACATGACAATTAACGGCAATGTGGTCATGAATGGCGACAATGGCGTTTTTTCGACCGTGGTCAATTCCAAGGATTTTAACTTTTCCAAGACGTCGGCCCTGGATGGCGGTCGTAATACCACCATTTCCGCGGCGACGGCCATCACCATGGCCAGTCCCAGCAATAAGATCATTGCCGAAGGAAACCTGACGATCCAAAGTGGCGCTACTCTGGTGGTCAATCCGGGCACTAACCTGCCCGCCACCGGTGCCAAGCTGTACACGATCGCCCAGGCGGATAGCAACGCTGGCAGCGGCAGCGCCCTGCAAGAACTTGGGGCTTTGACTGGCACGTTCAACACCACGCTGAACCAGCCGGTGGATGCGCTCGGTCGCCGCTTTTCGCTGCTGTACGAAAACCGCGCCGCTAACGGCGTGGGGATCGTGGACACCGTTAAGGTCGGCTTTGCCTTGCCAGGGGACTTGGACTTTGACAATGACGTCGATTTCACCGACGCCTTTGAATTGACCAACAATTACGGCCTGGGTAGCGGAGCCACTTGGCGGCAAGGGGACTTCTTTAACGATGGCGCGGTTGACTTTGTGGATGCCTTTGAACAGACGAACAACTTTGGCGCCACCTATGCCACCACCGAAGGTGACTTTGGCGACAATCGTTTGACCGTCGTGTACAACCCCATCACCGGTCTGTTGACCGTGGACGGAGCTCCGGGCGAAATTTACAAGTCGCTCATCATCGAAAGCGCGTCGGGCCTGCTCAATATCAACCAGGCTGGTTGGTTGAGCTCGACGGGTGTGGGTTTTACCCAGAACTCGCCCAATCAACAAGGTTTTGCCTCGAACACCGCCTTGGGGCATACGTTCTTGATCCAAGACGGTTACGCCATCGGCACGCTGATTAACCCCGGAGTTTCCCAGTCGTTCCTCCTGCAAGACCTGACCATCCGGTACGGCATTCAGGGCCAAGTCGGGACCCGCACGGGGGACTTTATCCCGGAACCCAGCACGATTGTGCTGGCGGGCCTGGGGGCCCTCGGCATGGCTTACGGTGTTTATCGCCGTCGCCGTCAAGTGGCCTAGTCGTGGGTAACGACAGCTCCGCAATGCGTGAATAATCTGCTGTGATTGGGCACTCGCTAGGGCGAGTGCCCATTTTTTTTTGACATGACCATCAACTTGGGCAAGCGGGGCAAAGCTGGAGGGAGAATCCCACGGGTAGCTTCTTGAGAGTGATATTTAGAAAAGGTTTGAATTGTATATGGATTTGCTAGGTTATTAACCCAAGAGGGGGAATTTCTCCCTTTTCTAGCTAAACTGGTAAAAACAGTCGGAGGATTTGCGCCTTCCGCCGGATATTGATTCAAGCGTATTTCCAATGCTTTTCGTACAATACAGGCATACACACATGGCCAGTTGGGGAATTGCTAGGGCGGATGGCAGGCAACAGTGGCGGTGTGAATCTATTCTGGTCGTTATGTTCATTCATCGGCAAATATTTTCGTGTAATTCCTGGTCGATAGCCGCCATTTGCTGGCGGGTCTGGGTTGTTATTTGCCTTCTGGGGAGCCAGGGCGCCGCAGCGGCGGTAGCGGGACCGATTTTGGTGGTGGACTATTCCTACGATACAACTGGCTTTTTTAATGATCCCCAACGGCGTGAAGCGTTGACCGTTGCTCTTGATAGTGTAAATCGCTGGACTGATCAATTGACGGCCATTGTGCCAGAGGGGGGAAATACCTGGACCGGCGTGATTGTCCGGCCAGATACCGGCATCGGCGCGTTTTTGCCGGGAGAGTCCCTCTCCGTCCCGGCTAATGTCATCCGCGTGTATGTGGGCGCGCGCAATTTGGGGACCAATTTTCTCGCTTCCGCGGATCGGGCGTTTAGTATCGCCTCTGGCACTCCCGCTTGGGTGGATACCGTGCGCTATCGGGGACAGGCGGGAACGGCGACCAACAGCGATTTTAGCCCCTGGGGGGGAACAATCACATTTAATCCTAACTTTTCTTGGTATGCCGGAGACGACGGGCAATCCATTCCGGCGGATAGTTACGACCTGTTTACCGTCGCCGCGCATGAGATGGCCCATCTGCTGGGCTTTGGCACGGCGGAGTCATTTAACGCGCAAATTACCAATGGCAACTTTACGGGACCGGCCGCGCTCGCCGTCGGCAGTCCGAATAATCCCTCCCTTGCCGTGGCCGCCGATGGCGACCATTGGGCGGGAGTCACGGCGTCGACCGTGGCGGGCCAGCCCGCAAATTCGCTGTTGAATGCGATCATCGGCCCGGGACAGCGGCTGCGCCTGACCGACCTGGACGCCGCGGTGTTGGATGATCTGGGCTGGGATCCCGCCATCAGGGGAGACGCGGACCGCGACGGCGATGTGGATTTTGAGGATATGTTCACGCTGGTTAATGAATACGGCAGACAGCACGCCGGTTGGTCGCACGGGGATAATGACGGGGATGGCGTGGTGGGATTTGCCGACGCCTTTGAAGCGACAAATAATTACGGCGGAGGTGCCGGGGCGATCAGCGCAAGCAGCCCAGTCCCCGAACCAGCGGCTTATGTGGCTTGGGGTTTGGCGGCGGGATGGGCCGCCTGGGCGTGGTCGGCCGCGGCCGGGGGCAAGCAGGTTGGATATATCGGCAGCTAGTATCCAGGATATCAGGAGTCTCTAGCATGGAGTCCAAAAAGAACATGAAATCCACGATGAGAACCGCTGATAGCGGCCGCGCGCCGCGATTCGATTTACCCGCGGGGCAAGCGGGCTTTACCCTGGTTGAACTGCTGGTCGTGATTTTTATCATCGGGCTATTGGTGGCGCTCTTGCTCCCCGCGGTCAGCAAAGCGCGCGAGGCTGGCCGCCGCGTTCAGTGTCTCAATAACCTCAAGCAAATCGGCGTGGGAATGAACGTCCACATCAACACCCACAAGGCGCTCCCCACGGGTACCATTCAGCCCTATTATCGCTATCATGGCTATCTATTTTGGCGGGATATTTTGCCATTCATGGAACAAAACGAAGTCTTTAAAATTATTAAAAAATATGAAGGGCACGAGGAACGGGGCGCGCCCCTCAATCCCTCGATTCGACTCAAACTTAACGGCGTAGGCGTTAATTGGTTGAGTTGCCCCTCTTCCCCCTGGCCCAAGATGATTTATTACCCCCGGGCGCCCGATTATGGCGTTTACACCGATGTGGAATTGCAGGCCTCCGACTATGCGGGCGTATCGGGATCGGTCGAAGGGAAGCAATCGGTGGTCTTTGGTGGCACGGTCCGGGCCAGTTCAGGTGTGCTGCACACCTATGTCGAGGACGGAACATACCAGCATAATGAACTAAAGAATGGTTGGCGCGGCCGCCAACCCGGCATCAAGCCGCGGGAAATCACCGACGGCCTCTCCCGGACGCTGATGGTGGCGGAAGCCTCCGGGGAAATGCTGCACCCGGATGATCCCGCCCCCAAAACTGGGCGAACATCGGATTATTTCTTGCAAGGTTGTTGCTGCGCCGATTGGCAGCCCACTTGCCATCGCGGACTCATGACCGTGCGGCACCCCATCGGCACGTTTGACGCCAGCGCGGTCGGCACGGGCAATGTTGGTGCTCCCCACCAACCGATTAACTCCATGCATCCCATCGGCGGCTGCGTGGTCCTGTGCGACGGCTCCACGCATTTTTTAAATGACCAGACAAACATCAAAGTCCTCTATCACCTGGCCGATCGCAATGACGGCTTTAGCGTGGGTGACTATGGAGCAGGCAAATAATTTGTGGCTGGCAAGCAGGGCAGCCGTAGCCGCAACGACGGTGGGCACCAGCAGTCGTTGCGGCCGCTGCGTTTGGTTTTCACTGGTATAATATTTAGCTTTTTTAGCGGAGCCTAGCGCGTGCCAGATACTCGCTTAACAATCGCCGAATTTTACTGCCGCTCGATTAGTTGGGGGATCTGCTTTTTGATTATCTCCTGCCTTTGTGGCTGCGGAAATAATCTGGCCGTGGTAACAGGTACTGTCACTCTGCAGGGTAAACCGCTGGCAGGAGCCATGATCTCCTTTAATAATCCCGACACCGGGATGTCCCGTGAATTTAAA
This sequence comes from Pirellulales bacterium, assembly GCA_033762255.1. Lineage (NCBI taxonomy): Bacteria > Pseudomonadati > Planctomycetota > Planctomycetia > Pirellulales > Pirellulales bacterium. The sequence goes on from JANRLT010000008.1 coordinate 121,797, forward strand.
ATAAAACCTGATGGCACTTATGAGGTCAAAATTTTGGAGGGAAAAGGCCTCCCCCCCGGCAAATACCTGGTGGCGGTTCACCCCCATTATTCGCATATCCCGCCTAATCCCGGCCCGGATGGCCAAATACGTTCTGATAACCCAATCGATCTCATCCCGCCTAAATATCGCAATTATCAAACCAGCGATTTAGTGCTGGATCTTCCCCCCGAGGGGAAAGTTTTTGATGTCACGGTGCCAGTCAAGTAGCAATCTACCAAAGATTCCCGCTACGAATAAAGGTGGGCTTATTAACTGGGCCAAGCCAGGGAGCTTTTGGCCCATGGGTCAAGCGGCCGATCGTGTTACTTTTTTATGCTTTTGAGATGCTTGCGGCGGTACAGCGTGGGAGAGATGCCCAGCGCCCGGCGAAAGTTGCGAAGCAAATGGTCGGAATTTGCAAAGCCGCAAGCCTTGGCGACCTCGGGCATTGATAAGCGGGAATACAAGAGCAGGTTTTGGGCGTGTTGCAGGCGGATGCGGCGGATTTCTTCGGCGGGAGAGCGTCGCAGATACTTCATAAGTCCCTGTTCCAGGGCGCGGCGGCACAGCGGCACATGACGCAAAATATCCTTGACGGTGATCCCCTTGATCGCATGCTCGCGAATGAAACGGATCGCCTGCGATAACAGGGGATCGTCGATAGCCACGGAATCCGTCGAATGCCGCACCGTCACGCTAATGGGATCAACCAAGAGGGGTTCGGGAGGAACGGCAGCACCCTCGATTAATTCCTTTAAGAGGTTTGCCGCTTGATAACCCACTTGTTCCCCCGGTAAGTCCACGGAGGACAGGGGCGGCTTGGCCGTGCCGCACATCACTTCATCATAATCCCCCGCCAAGATCGCCAACTCTTCCGGCAAGGCTAAACCGGCGATGTGGCAGGCCTCGGTCACTTGATGCGCGCAAATCGCGTCCCAGCATAACACCCCCGCGGGTTTCGGCAGGCTTTTGAGCCACTGCACCAGATGCTCCAACTGCTCTTCCCACGCTTGCCGCGTTTTATACCGCTGCTTGGACTGATGGCTGCTGCAATCGTAACCCAGCTTTAGTAATTCATGGGCGTAGCACTGGCCCAGGTCGTCGGCTTGGCCGGGGCGAAAAACCGTGCAGCCTGCATAGGCAAAGTTGGCCAGTCCCAATTCGCGAAAATGCTCGATCGCCAGGCGGGCGACAGTTCGGGGATTGGGAATGCAGCGGGCAAACTGGCCAGCGCCAAAATTTGTCCACGACACATTCACCACCGGACCGCCAAACTCTAACAGCTCTTCGGCGATTTGCGCACTGCTCACACGGGCAATGACGCCATCCCCATGCCATGGACGGGGAAGGCAAAAACGGTCAAAATTTCCCCACGGTTGGAGATACAAACTCCAATTTTCGTGAGTGTCGTTGAATTGGCGAATACCGCGAATGATCCCCCGGCCCCAGGAGGTGGCGGTATCAATTAACAAGGCGATACGCTTGGCCTGTTGCATCGCGCGTTCCGGTCTGCAAAGTACAAATTTGTCCCCTTTTACCACATGATTAATGTAATCCGGCGGCAAGCCGTGGGCAACAAAAAAATCCGCCTTTATATCTTTGCGGAAAGACGCAAAAGAAGTGGAAATGGTTATGGAAATATAATGATCTAGTGAGCGCTACGCGGGTGGAAACGAATTTGCAACATACTACAAGGACTGAGCTAGTTGCACGGGTGGATTCTCTGGCAACGCCAATAACGTTGCTAATTGATCCAAATACCAAAGCACAAATTGCTTCACATTCTTTTCCATTTGCGGGGAATAAGGCCCGGGCTGGTAATAATGGGAATTGACCCCATGCTGCTGGGCCTGGCAAAGCTCCCAATCCTGTTCGCTGGTTTTTTGCCAAAATGGCAATAACCGGGCCAGGGTGTAGTCTTTGTCCTGCTGGGCCGTATCCCGCACCAACCAACTGACGCGGATCCGGGTGGAGTCGGGGGAAACGGGCAGGACCTGGGTGGCAACCGCATGGTCACTGTTGGCGTGGCACCAGTAATTGGGAAACGTGGTGATCCGGGCGGTTCCGGCGTCATAGGTCAAGAGCTTGCCCAGACGCGGCGCGACAGGCTGGCCATCCAGGCTTTCGGTTAAAAATCCTTCTTTGAGGGGAGTGCGGTTTGCCCGATACCACTCTCCCGACATATCGGAAGAGTAATTTGCCTGATGGCTGGCAACACCGGCGGTTTGCCAGTTATCGCGCGCGGCGGATAATCGCATGGCAAGTTCGCGCTGGGGATCTCCGCGATCACGCTCCACGTCATACGTGGCGGAGGTGTATTCCGGATGATTGGCCAGGCAATGGTAACATTCGCGGTTATTTTCGATAATAAGCTTCCAATTCGCGGGGACCAAATACTCTATGCAATGGGCGACCTTGGTATTGGGCAAATCGTGGGGGAGCAATTCCGCCGCGAGCGCGGCGCGGGCCGGGGCAAAATCCGGCGGATTTTGCCCCAAATGCATAAAGACCAGCCCCGCGACTTCTTCCATGCGCACCGGCAGTAACCCATGATCGCGCGGATCAAACCCCAGCCCCATGCCGGGAGAGGAAATCAGCTTTCCACCCCCGCCGTAGCTCCAACGATGATAAGGGCAAGTCCAGCTAGAACGTTGGCCCGCCGAATCGGCGCAGATGCGCATCCCGCGGTGCCGGCAGATATTGTGATAGGCGGATAACCCATGCTGGGGATCATGCCAGACTAAAATCGAGTCGTTAAAGAGATTTACAACGACAAAACTGCCTGGTTCTCGCAATTCACAGAGATGAGCGGCGAATAACCACCCGGACTGCCAAACGGCCAAGCGGTCCCATTCAAAGACTTCCGTCGAGGTGTAATATTCTCGCGGCAACGAATAGCCATCGCGCACCGTGCGCAGGCAGGCGGCCAATGCTGTCCGGCTGGTCGGCGTCAAGCATGGATTTTCCAGTGAATCAGCCATGAAACGCAAAACCAGACAGTTGGGTGGAGTGGAACGGGCGGCCTGGCAAACTAAAGAAATTGAACTGGTGATATTTCAAACTGCCAGATCGCAAAAGCTCGTGATATTGAGATTACCTGAAATCACGCTTTCTGCCATTCGCTTTCGCGCAACAACTCCCGATTTTTGCGCAAACCGCTTATTTTTCCGTCGCCGGCTCATAATCAATAGGTTGTCCATCCAGATTCCACTTGGCCGGAATTTCCACTTCCAGATGTCGCAAGATCGTGGGATACAAGTCGACATTGGCATGGGTGTCCCGCAATCGTCCCGGTTTGACACCCCGTCCCGAAAGAATACAAAAACCGTTGCGAATTTCGGGAATATCCCGCCCGCCGGAATGCCCCCGCCCCTGGCCCCCATGGTCGGTGCAAACCATGATCAACCAATCCTCCGTGGCGGCGGTTTTTCGGTTCTTGACGGCCGCTAGGACTTTTGCCAAATGCAGGTCCACCTCCTCGATGGCATTGGTGTATTTGTAGGATTTGGGGTGAAAACCATAGCCATGTCCGGCGGAGTCGGTATGTCCAAAATAGACAAAGATTGCCGCCGGGTCGGAGGTTTCGAGGTATTTGGCCGCCGCTTCGGCCACCAGTCGGTCGGCGTCTCGATAACCGTTTTTGTCCCCATCCAGCACCAACCGGGCAAAGTCCGCCTGAGCCAGGCAATGATCGTACATCGGTTGCCAAGAGACAAAGGCCGCAACCTCCGCGGCGGGTCGGGCGGATTTGATGCGGGCCAGAAAAGAGGGGTAGGCGGCCAGTTTGTGCCCGCGAAAATCATTGCCGACGATGCCATGCTTGTCCGCCTGGATTCCATTAATAATCGTCGACCATCCCGAGCCGCTGGCGGTGTCGGCGTTGGTTTTGCGCTGACCCAGCACGTCCATCTTATCGGTGTAGGCGCCGGTGGCGATGAGCTGTTTTAAATTTTCGGCCTGGGAGTATTCAATGGCATCCCCGCGCACGCCATCAATCCCCACCAATAAGACTTTCTTAACCAATTGGCCTTGCGCCGCTGCGGAAGGAGCTACGACTGGCTCTTCCTGCAAACAATATATCGCACTGGCGGGGAGGGGCTGTTTGGGGAGATTAGGCCCGGCGTACAAAAGCTTTAAATCGAGTGTTCCTCCTCCCTGAAAGTACTCAATTTCTAATTCCACGGGTCCGGCGGGCAATTCGATCGGGTCTCCCGATTTTTCGATCGCGGGATGAATGCCGTCGTTTTCCACCACGGTCCGGCCATTGACCCTGAGCCGACTACCATCATCCGATGCCAGCGTAAAAGTGTAGGGACCGGCCTGGGGCAGCACGCATACTCCCCGAAACCGCAAAGCATAATTGCCCGCGGGACGGGCCATATCAAACTTTAGCCCGTCGATCACTCCCTCCCGCAGGCGGGTCATTTCATCCAGGTTAGGCAGACGGGCCAAATCGGAGCGGGATTCAAAGTAATCATAATGCCAGCCGGGAACTAGCTTTTTTCCTTGATATTCCAGCGGTTCCACCTTGGTAAAGGTGGCCTCACTGACCAAACTGGAACGGCCCGTGGGGGTAAATAACCGCGTCCGAATCTTGACGCTATCATGGATTTTCACCGTTTTGTCAAACAGTGGCGAATCCTGGGTGGGGACCGCTCCATCCAGCGTGTAACGCACTTCCCCGGAATTTCCCAGCATTTGCAGGGTTAAATCTTGGGCATCAGTAAAGCGTTCGTTACCGGTGACCTTGACCGCGTCGCAGTAATTTCGAAACGGCGACGCCGGCAGCCCCGCACCATTAATCAAATTGGGATTGGCCGATTTATTCCAGCCAAAGCGCACAAATTCCGCATCCGGCAGATCGTCACTCCAGACGGTAAGGGTTGTCCCCTCGATGGTCCCTTGCGCGGGAACAAACTTTTCCAATGTCCCCACCTCTAAATGGCTAGGGGGTTGCCCATCGCGGGTCTTTAATCCGTCGGCATGCTCAAATTCGATGATAAACTTTTGGCCATCGCGTTTTGCCGACTTAAACAGCGGCCCCGAATACACCAGATCCCGCTTGCCATACGTTTTTGCCAACGCCCATAAGGCCAAACGTTCCCCCACATCGTGTTTGTTATTGGGGTGAATGTCATTGACGTTATTCACCAAATCGGTGGTAACCGCCATGCCGGTTTGGGGAATGGCAAGGGCCCGCAATTGGGCATCCCAAATCCCCTCGAGATTGCCATCGGCATAGCGGGCGTACGGAGCGAGCTGCACATAGTAAAAAGGAAAGTCCCCTTGCTGCCAAACGCCGCGCCAACCGTGGATCAGAGCCTGCATCTTTTCATAATATTCCATCCCCTGGCCATTGTTGGCTTCCCCCTGGTACCAAATCACCCCGCGCATGCCATAGGGCCGTAGGGGGTGGATCATGGCGTTATAAATGCACCCCGGTCCCGTCCCGACCAACGGATGCTGAACAAGGGCGGGCTGGGGAGGCCATTGACCAAAGGGAATTTCGCGTATTTTGGCCCCCCAAGCGGCTTGGCGGTCCAGGCTTTCGGGCAATTCCCGCTGGTATTGTTGATTGGCGGAGCGGATCTGTTGGCTGAAATGTTGCAAACCCGGCACATGGTCAAACCCCGCCAGCGGGGTCCAGGGTTCAATAGCCGTCCCGCCCCAGGAACTATTGATCAGACCAATCGGCACATTTAATTCGCCGTGCAACTTCTTGCCAAAGTAATACGCGACGGCGGAAAACTTGCGCGCGTTGTCGGGAGTGCAAGGGAGCCATTCGCCGACAAAATTGGTTTGGGGAACGCCGCTGGCGATCAGGGGAACGGTTAACAACCGAATGTTCGCATGCTTGGCGGCGGGAATATCTTGTCCAGCGCGGGCGCTGGATTCCAAGCCCCACTGCATGTTGGATTGGCCGGAACAAAGCCAGACTTCGCCGATTAGCACATCCTTATAAGTGATGCTATTTTTACCCACGATTCGCAGTTCGTGCGGGCCCCCCGCGGCAAGGGGCGTAAGATCGACGCGCCAATTGCCGTATTTATCGGCCGTGGTTTGCTGGCGAAGATCGGCCAATTGGACAGTGATCTCTTCGCCCGGTTCGGACCAACCCCAAATGGGAATCGGCTGATCGCGCTGCAGCACCATATGATGGGAAAAGACCGCGGGCAATTCCACCGCCGGGGCAATCCCAGGCAGGGCGGTTAAACAGATCGCGAATACAAAACTCAATAGCCAAGTTGGACGTGGCATGGATTTTGGCTCGTAAAAAACGTAATGATATGCCACATGAGGGCGTGTGTCAGCGGTGGTCTTATCCTCATTGGTGCATCTATAAAACGTCAAGTGAGAATGTGATTAACCGCGGGAATTGCGCAAAATGCCGCGAACTCTGGATCATGCCAAAATTTACTGGTTGACCCAAGCTGGATGTGCTGGGTAGAGTAATTCTGCTTACGCCAGTCAGTTCCCCGCGAAAATGAAATGAGCGCATCCCGCTAAATTAGCTTGGAGTATTTTTGCACATGATGCCCGCAACCACGCCCAGCGCTGAAAAAATCGACTATCTTAATCCGGGCGTTCCCGGGGAATTGCCCTGGCACGAAGTTCCGTTAGTACGCGCCACGTCGGAAAGTCTGGCGGGATATGGGCTGTTGGTCGATGACCCGGATCATTTTCCCATTGAAATAGTCACCTGGCCCGCCCAAGGATGGCGGCCCGTTGACGCGGGGACCGGCAACGAAGCCGGCACGACCAAGGGGAATTTTCGTTTTTGGTGGGAAGGGGACGTGCTCTTTGGCAAAAATGAGGCGGTCCAGGCGGAATACTTACTGGGATGGTCGTGCAATCCCGGCATGGCCCAGCGTGGGCCGACTCCTGCCGCCACCCCTCCGCAAGTCCTGCTATGGCATGCCAATTATCATCCCGATGGGGGGCAACTCTTTTTCCCCCTTGATCGGCAGCCGTTTGTCTGTCCGCTGGCCCTTCCCGGGGATGATGTCCGCCCCGAAAATTTTGTGGCGTTTGTGTTTGATGGAAGCCAGGGTTTATACATTCACCCGAATGTCTGGCACGAAGGAATTTTTCCGCTGGTCCCTCAAGCGACGTTTTCCGATGAGCAGGGACGGGTCCACGCCCGGGTCAGTTGCAATTTGGCCCGGGAATTTGGCGTTTTCCTCAGTGTGCGCTTAACCGCAAATGGAATTTAACACGATTCTCATTAATTTGTCGGCCTCACTTTGCTAAAAATGCCCCTCTCCCCATCTTTTTATAAGGCCCGCGAACTATAATTACTCAACGTTGTCCTCCTTGTGAGTTGGGGAGGATAAAGCAGGCATGATCCCGTCACGCGTTGATTAACAGTTAGCAAGTCTTATGTCCGATCCATCGCCAGCGCATTTTCCACTAAAGAATTCGGCCTTGGGCCTGATCGCTTGCCTCTTGATAGCCGGTTGCCAGCCTCCTCCCCCCGCTTCCGGCCCACCCCCGGCAATGTCTGTCACTACGGTCAAGCCACTGGTCAAGTCGATAGTCGAGTGGGATGAATATGTGGGCCGGTTGGAGGCGATCGAATTTGTCGAGGTTCGCTCGCGCGTCGCGGGTTATTTGGATGAGATTAAATTTGGCGAAGGGGATATTGTCCAACAAGGCCAAGTGCTGTTTGTGATCGATCCCAAGCCCTTTGCCGCCCTGGTGAAGGCGTCACGGGCAATGGTGAACGAGTCGCAAGCCAACCTGGAAAAAGCCAAGTCCGGCATGATCGAGGCTGAAGCCCAGCAGGTATCAGCAAAGGCCCGCAATGACCTGGCGCAAAAGAATTTTAATCGAGCGGCCATTTTAATCAAAAACAACACAATTTCTCGCGAAGATTATGATCTGGCGGAATCGAAACAAGTCGAAACCGCCTCCGAGGTCGAAGCCGCCGCGGCGCAATTGGCGGTCTCGCGGGCAAATTATGAATCAGCCCAGGCCGCGGTGAAAACCGCCGAAGCCAACGCCGCCGTGGCGGAATTGGAGCTATCTTATACGCAAGTCACCGCGCCGATCACGGGTCGGATTAGCCGTCAATACATTACCCGTGGGAATTGGATTAGTGGCGGCACCTCTCCCCAGTCCACGTTGCTGACGACGATTGTTTCGCTCAATCCGATTCACTGCATATTCGACGCCGACGAAGCGGCCTATTTGAAATATGTCCGCCTAGCAAAATCCGGCGAGCGGGAAAGCAGTCGCGTGGTGCGAAACCCCGTGTACCTAGCCCTGGCGGATGAAAAATCATTTCCCCATCAAGGCCACATGGACTTTGTCGATAATCGCCTGGACCAGGATACCGCGACCATCCGGGGGCGGGCCATTTTTAAAAATGACGATCTGACATTGACGCCGGGACTTTTTGCGCGGGTTCGATTGCCGGGTAGCGAACGGCATTCCGCCATCATGCTGCCGGATCAGGCCATTGGCACCGATCTGGCTGAAAAATTTGTCTATGTGGTGGAAGCGGGAAACAAGATTCGCCGCCAAGTTGTCACCCTAGGGCCAATTATCGACGGATTGCAATTGATTCGAGAGGGACTCAAAGGGGATGAAACGATCGTATTGGACGGCATCCAACGTGTGCGCCCCGGCAGCGAAGTCCAAGCCAAAATGGTCACCTTTGAACCTGTGGAAGATGGCCTGCCGGACGATTATCAACCCGTTCCCCAGGATCAATGGATTTCCCGCCAATCCAGTCCGGTTACTGTTGAAAACGAAGAATTAAAAAATTGATATTGGATGATTTCAAGTTTGAGATTGTATTGATCCCCACTAGTCCCTCGCCCTACCCACTGCACCTCAGTTCCCCTCACTCCTGCACCTCCGCTCCACCGCTCTCCCCTCACCCCTTACCCGCATGCGGTTTGCACAGTTTTTTGTCGATCGACCCATCTTTGCCACGGTGATCAGCACGGTCATTGTGATTCTGGGCGTGGTGGCGTATGGGACCCTGCCGACGGCCCAATATCCCGACATTGCCCCGCCGACCATCGTGGTGCGGGCAAGTTACCCGGGTGCCTCGCCCGAGGTCATCGCCGCGACCGTCGCCACCCCGATCGAACAAGAAGTCAACGGCGTGCAGAACATGCTGTATATGTCGTCGGTCAGCACGACCGACGGCCAGATGACGCTGACCATCACGTTTAAGTTGGGGACGGATTTGGACATCGCCCAGGTGCAGGTGCAAAATCGCGTGGCGATAGCCGAAGCCCGGCTGCCGGAGGAAGTACGACGGTTAGGAGTGACCACGACCAAGTCCTCCCCCGATATCCTGATGGTGATTCACCTGAGATCACCCGATAAATCCTACGACCAACTGTATATCGGCAATTATGCCTTGGTGCAAATTCGCGACGCCTTGGCCCGTGTGGATGGCGTGGGAGACGTTACCCCGTTTGGCCTGCGCGAATATAGCATGCGGGTCTGGCTGGACCCCGAAAAGCTGGCCCATTTGCGGTTGACACCCGGCGATGTGGTAAAGGCCCTCCGCGATCAAAATGTGCAAGTGGCATCGGGGGTCATTGGGCAAGAGCCGATTCCCAATGCCAGTAATTTCCAATTAAACGTTAACACCTTGGGCCGGCTCAACGACCCACGCCAATTTGAGGAAATCGTTGTCCGCACTGGTCGCCAAGGGCAAGTGGTCAAGGTACGGGATATCGCCCGGGTCGAGCTGGCCGCGCGTGATTATTCCGTGATCAGCTACCTGGACAATGAACCCGCGGTGGCAATCGTGGTCACACAACGTCCTAGTTCCAACGCCGTGGCCACGGCCGAGGCCGTTAAACATGAGATGGCCGAACTGGCCAAAAATTTTCCCCGGGGGCTGGAATACCAGATCGTTTATAACCCGACCGAATTTGTCGAGGAGTCCATCACCTCGGTCATCCATACACTTCTTGAAGCGGTCGTCCTGGTAATCATTGTCGTGCTCGTATTTTTGCAAAATTGGCGGGCCACGGTGATTCCGTTGGTGGCGATTCCCGTTTCGCTGATTGGCACGTTTGCCGCCATGACGGTCTTTGGCTTTTCGCTGAACATGCTATCGCTGTTTGGGCTAATTTTGGCGATCGGCATTGTGGTGGATGACGCGATTGTCGTTGTGGAAAACGTCGAACGGCACATCGCGGCGGGCATGTCCCCCCGCGCGGCGTCCTACCGCGCCATGAGCGAAATCACCGCGGCGGTTATTGCCATCGCCTTTGGCCTGTCCGCCGTGTTTGTCCCCACCGCATTTTTGACGGGCATCACCGGGCAGTTTTATCGGCAGTTCGCCCTGACCATCGCGGTCTCCACGCTCTTATCCGCGCTGGTTTCCTTGACATTGACTCCCGCGCTGTGCGCCATTTTGCTCAAACCGCACGACGCCCCCAAGGATTGGTTTACTAAACTCTATGACTTTCTCTTGGGCTGGTTTTTTCGCGGATTTAATCTGGCATTTGACAAAACCAGCAACTGGTACGCGGGAGCGGTAAATTTTGTCGTCCGCTTTCCGGTCCTACCGCTCATGGTCTACGGAATTTTGATCGCCCTGACTGTGTACGGTTTTCAAATTGTGCCCACCGGATTTATCCCCGCCCAGGACAAGGGCTACCTCATCACCGCCATCCAATTGCCCGATGGCGCCTCGCTTAAACGGACCGACGAGGTTGTCCGCCAGGCCACCGAAATCATCCTAAAACATCCCGGTGTGGAGCATGCCGTGGCGTTTGTCGGTTTTTCCGGGGCGACGCGGGCCAATGCCACCAACGCCGCGGCGATTTTTGTCACGCCCAAGCCCTTTCATGAGCGGATCGCCCATGGGCCGACGGCCAATGAACTGCTCATGGATTTGCAGCGGGAATTATCCCAAATTGAAAAAGCCGACATCTTTGTGGTTCCGCCTCCGCCGGTACAGGGGATCGGCACCGCGGGAGGATACAAATTTTTGGTCCAAGACCGCGCCGGTCGACCCCCCAGCGCCCTGCAGCAGGCGACCGATGACCTGGTCGGCGCGGCGTACCAGCCGGGGTTGCCCCTGATGGGCGTATTTTCCACCTATCGAGCCAGCGCGCCGCAGCTCTATGCCGAAATTGACCGCGTCAAGGCCCAGATGTTGAACGTTCCCTTGCCAAATATATTTGAAACTTTGCAGGTAAACCTCGGTTCGGCGTATGTGAATGACTTTAACCAATTTGGGCGGACGTTTCAGGTGCGGGCCCAGGCCGATGGGCAGTATCGCACGCGCCCCGAGGACATCCTCAAGCTCAAGACCCGCAACGCGCGGGGAGAAATGGTGCCGCTGGGGTCGGTGCTTAGTGTGAATTGGCGCAGCGGCCCCGACCGCGTCACCCGCTATAACATGTATCCCGCCGCCGAGGTGCAGGGAGACACCTTGCCGGGATATAGCTCCGGCCAGGCCATCGCCGAGATTGAGCGCCTAGCCGACGAAAAACTGCCTCCCGGCATGACCATCTCTTGGACGGACCTGGCCTATCAAGAGCAACTCGCCGGCAACACCGCCATCTATATTTTTCCCTTGTGCGTGCTGTTTGTATTTTTGGTTCACTCCGCCGAGTACGAAAGCTGGTCGCTGCCCCTGGCGATTATTTTGATCGCGCCGGTTTGCATACCCTTTGCCCTGGGGGGCGTCTGGCTGCGGGGGATGGATAACAACCTGATCACGCAGATCGGCTTTGTGGTGTTGATCGGCCTGGCGGCCAAGAACGCCGTGTTGATCGTGGAATTTGCCAAACAACTCGAAGAAGAAGGCCGCGAAACCGTCGCCGCCGCGGTCGAGGCCTGCCGCCTGCGCCTGCGCCCCATCATGATGACCTCGTTCGCGTTTATCCTGGGCGTAGTCCCCCTGGCCCGCGCGGTCGGACCGGGGGCGGAACTGCGGCAGGTTTTGGGGACGGCGGTGTTTTTTGGCATGCTGGGCGTGACAATCTTTGGCCTATTTTTGACCCCGGCGTTTTATGTGATCATTCGCCGCCTGACGGGGACCAAGTTTAAGAAACATGGGGAGGAAGATGGTGAATTAACAGCCTACACCCCCGAACCAGTATCATTAAATGGCGCAAACTCCACGCCACTCGCGGAATTGGAATACTCAAGAAAATAAATTGCGTTGCTGGAGCGAAATAGGGTCTTATTTTTCAGAGCGTTTCTATGTGTAATACCGAAGAATACCTTTTGAAATCCGCCATGTTGTGGGTCAGTAAACGTGGAATCTTATAGGCGATACATGTGGCAACAATGTTCGCATCATGAATTTGCTTTCCCGCCGCCAACCCATTTTGGATGAATCCCAGCAATTCTAGCGTGACTTGCGGTGTCTCATTGGCAACTTGATAGATTCTTTGTAGCGCATTGATTTGCCCGGGTAAGTCCGTGAGAGATAACGGGATTGGCAAAATGCCCGGTCGCGTCAACTGAACCAGGTATTCACGAATAACCTGGCGGCTTATCCATCCGACTGAACCGGATTGGGCAATACCATGTAACGCTTGAATTGCTGGCCGATGAAATGGCGAACCTGGAATCGTCGCAAAGACGAGTATATTTGTATCAATAAATATTGGGTCAACGACCGTCATCGCTGTACAACTCCCCGCGGCTTAGCGGTAAATCATAAGACCACTTAGCCTCGTTTAAAACGGGAAAACTCCATGTACCGGTCACCGGAGGTGAAGGAGCTAATTCTGTTGTTTCATCCAAGACAGCAATAAGCCGGTGCCTTCCCACCGGAACATCCAAGGGAAGTTGGACAAGTACGCGCCGATCTTCATCAATATCAACTACGGTTTCTATTGTGCGAATTGGCATGGAGATTCTCGCTGAATTTAATGTATGTCGCGGCAATACATATATCATCCCAGATCATTCCTGGCTTTGCAATTGGAGTTATTGGGATGCCAATTCTGGCAATCTCTATGATGATTTGAAAACTCCCGGCGACAATAGTCCCGTGCCATGATCAGCCCTTGTTGCGTGGTCACCCCCACACCACTCTGGCTCCCGGGCCTCATATGTCACCCGTTCATCACTTAGCGGATGCGTCAGCGTGATCCTCCATGCATGCAAGCAGAGCGGCGGGTCGGTCAACTCGTGGGTCTGGGTTTGGCCCAATTTGCGGTCGGGCAAATATGCCTGGTCACCGCAAATGGGCAGGTTTAGGTGCCACAGGTGCACGCGAATTTGATTGGTCCGCCCCGTCAGCGGTCGTACCCTCAGTAATGACGTGCCATCGGCAAATTCGCGCACCAGTTGAAAATGTGTCACAGCCGGTTGGCCGTTGGCAGCGACCACACGCGTTCCCAGTTCACCGGGACAGTCTCTGATCGGCTCTGCGCAGGCAAACTCGCGCTCCCGGGGAACGCCCCGCACCCGCGCCAGGTACTCTTTTTCCACCAGGCCGCGCTCAAATTGCGGTTGGACCAGTCCCGCATATTTTCGCGTGCGGGTCAAAACCACCACCCCCGTGGTGTTGGCATCCAACCGATGCGCGGGGCGCAGTTTTTGCGGCGCATAGACTAGATTTAATAAATTTTGCAGCGTGTTGCGATTATAGCGCCCGCACGGATGCAGCGGCAGCGGGGCGGGCTTGTCCACGATCACCAGCGCTTCATCTTCGTATCGAATGCTGATCGCGGAATTGACCGTCGGCTCAATCGTCCCCGGCAGCAGCCGCAAATACGTCTCTCCCGCGCGGACGATCCGCGTCGCGGTTACCCTTTGGTGGACGTGATCCAAAATTTCCCCAGCCGCAATCAGCCGCGACCATTCTTCCCCCGCGATATGCGGAAAGACGCCCGTCAATGCGCAAACTAGTTCCCGGCCATCGTACTGATGCGGTATATGAATCGGTCGGAAATTATCATACGGCAGGCTGCCGGGAAGCGGCTTCACCGCCAATTCGAGGGCTTCTTGTCGCCGCGCCAATGTCTCCGCCGCTTGCTCCGCTGGCGTCCGGTAGCAGTGGGGACAGGACTGACCCGGCACATACCGCGGATCAGCTTGCTCGGCGGCGGTTAACGGTTCTTGACAGGCAAAACATTGCGTGTTGTCGCTCTCGGCCAGTTCGGGATCCACGCCCACGCGCTGGTCAAAGACAAAACATTCTCCGGCATAATGGGCGTTGCCGCATTCCTCAAAATATTTGAGGATTCCGCCGTCAAGCTGTAAAACATGCTCAAATCCGCGGGATTCCAGGTAGGGTCCAGCTTTCTCACAGCGGATGCCGCCGGTGCAAAACATGACCACCGGCTGTTTTTTAAGCTCTGGGGCCAGTTGCTCGGCGGCGGCGGGAAAATGCCGAAAATGACGAATCGGCAGCGTGACCGCCCCGGCAAAAGTGCCGAGTTTTACTTCGTAATCGTTGCGCGTATCCAGCAGTGTAACGGGACGCCCCTCATCCAGCCACTGCTTAAGTTCCCGCGGGGCCAGCTTGGGCGATGTCCGCCGCGCGGGGTCGATCCCCGGCTGGCCAAAGGCGATGATTTCCCGCTTTATCCGCACCAGCATCCGCCGAAACGGCTGATGACTGCTATAGCTATACTTGGGCGTGAGTGCTTCCAGGCCGGGAATACTTTTTAATCGGGCGAGGAGATGCTCGATTGCCGGGGGTTTTCCCGCGACAAAGAGATTAATCCCCTCTGGAGCCAACAGGATCGTGCCGCGCAGTTCGTGCTGACGACAGAGGTTTTGCAATTCCGCGCGCAGCGGTTTTAGGTCCGCGAGCGCGGCAAATTGATAGGCGGCAATGTTGGTAAAGCGACTGGGTGATTCCTGGTCCATCCCCCTAAAATAGCACGTTTGTTCGTGGGAAACGAGAGGCGGGTGATGGGAGACGGGAGGTGGGAGGTGGGACAACGTTTAGCCGCGACGCGCAGCGGAGCGCGTGCCAGCGGGTCCGGAAAATAGTTTTATCACGGAGCAGCGGAGGAGTTACTGAGGTTCACGGGGAAGACAACTCCTGGCATCGGCGTCCCGTCGATGATTGGAAAATGATGGCTGGCTTTTGGCATAATCGCATCACACCGCGCAGCGGTGTAGGATCGTAGCCGTGGACGCAAGTCCACGGACAGCAATCATATCAATAAACAAGCCAGACAGGGGGGAGCGGCGTGGCACCGTCGAAGTTTTCTTTATCAACCAGTGCTGACCTGCCCGTGCCGGATCCATTTCCCTTGCACCAGACTTCGCAATTATGAAAAGTCGAGTGTGGCACTGGTATTCTGCAAGTGTTTGCCACAGGATGTGCGATACCCAATAGCTTAGGAATTCTTACTCAAGACCTTTCTCTAGTTCTATTCATTTCCAATCATGAAGCTCACGTTTCAACGCTGGAGTTTAACCAGAGCATTCCGGTGGTTTTCGCTGCGTTCAACCACCGACTAAGGGCTAATATCCATACGGGATAAGGCAAATTAAAAATTTAGAATTAATAATTAAGCATGATGTGGATTGATCGTATGCTATGAAGATCTCGCTCCTCTTGAGCTACCCCTCCTTTCACCCGCATCGCACACCGCCGATGCCATCGGCGGCTTTGTGTGAATCACTGCTAACACATTACCAAACACCAGTCGCCAAATACTATTTCGCCAACGGAGTTGACTCCTACAATTCATCGCCAACGGGATTGCCTCCCACAAATCCCCCAAATCTAGCTTGCTTCAGTGACACGGGGGGGGTACCATAATAATCGCCCACCTAATGCCCGCTTTGTCACCCACCTCCCGCCCGCCTAGGCTTTTCCGCCTATAAATACCCCGCCTTGAACTTTTCCCCTTGCCAGGCTCTCCAACCACGTGGAGTTTTTATGCCACGCTCTGTCAATGGCTCCAATAACGCCTGTTCCGAGTTGCGATCCCTGGCTCGGGCCAATCGACGCCAAATCTTGCAGGTCGGTGCATTGGGCATGTTGGGCCTGGGCTTGTCGGATTGGTTCCAGCGACGGGGAGCGGCGCAGGATCCGGTCATAACGGGCGTTAATGACCTCGCTGGTCCGTCCACGGCGGCGGTAACCGCGAACGGCACGTTTGGCCGGGCCAAGCGTTGCATCTTTCTTTTTATGTGGGGCGGACCGAGCCAGCTTGATACATTCGACATGAAGCCGCAGGCCCCCAGCGATATACGGGGTGAATTTTTACCCATCAGCACCAACGTGCCCGGTATCCAGATTTGCGAGCATTTTCAGCACTTGTCCCGCCAAATGGACAAGGTCTGCGTCATACGCACGCTCGCCCATGATGATCCGGCACATTTGTCGAGTGCCCATGCGACGTTGACGGGGCATTGGGCGCCGGTGGTCCGCAGCGATAAGGACCCCCCCAGCGAAAAGGACAGCCCGCATCTGGGTTCGGTGTTGGCGCGGTTGCGTCCTGGTCCGCGGACGGTGCCATCGTTTGTGACGTTGCCTTGGATTTGTCATCATCCCGCGGCTCCCGGCGGAAACGCCCCCGGCCAGGACGGGGGCTGGTTTGGCAAACGGTATTCACCCCTTTTGGTCACGGGGGATCCCAACTCCGCGGGCTGGCAGGCACCCACGCTGGGGCTGGTGGATGGCATTTCCCCCGCGCGACTTGGGGATCGACAGGGTTTATTAAAGGAGTTGGATCAATTTCGCGCAGGGACCGACCAACTGGGAATCTTGAGCGAACTCTCCGCCGTACAGGAACAAGCGTTTGGATTGTTAAGCTCCGCCCAGGTGCGGACCGCGTTTGACCTTGCCGCCGAAAGCGAGGCGACGCGCGACCGTTATGGTCGCAACCTGCATGGGCAGTGCGTGTTGCTGGCGCGGCGGCTGGTGGAACAGGGGGTCCCCCTGGTGAGTGTGAATTGGCACAATGACGGGCAGAATTTTTGGGATACGCACGGCAATAACTTTGCCCGGCTAAAAAACGACCTAATTCCTCCATCGGATCAGGCCTTGGCCGCGCTCCTGGCCGATCTGGACGAACGGGGCCTACTGGCCGACACGCTGGTTTGCTGGGTGGGAGAATTTGGCCGCAAACCGCAAATCACCGCGGCAAACGCCGGACGCGAGCATTGGCCCGGTTGCTATGCGGGATTGCTGGCGGGGGCGGGGATTCAAGGGGGGACCACCTATGGCACGAGCGATAATTTTGCCATGCGTCCGCTAGAAAACCCGGTCTCGCCGCTGGACTACGCCGCGACGGTGCTGCATCTGCTGGGGATTGACCCGATGACGCTGGTGAACGACCGCCTGGGTCGACCGCTGCAACTGTGCGAGGGTCGGGTGGTCCGCGGGGTGCTGGGGTAAGGTAAAGTGCCTAGTCTATTTGCAATTTATTTTGCTATAATATCTACATGGCAAAAACAATTTTATTAGAGACGCGCACAGTCACGTTCTTGGAACTGGTTGGTAATGGCCGGCAGTTTGAGATTCCTAAATTTCAACGCGATTATTCGTGGGAAGAAGAACAATGGGATGACCTCTGGAATGACGTGCTAGCCTTACGGGACAATTTGGAAGATCGACATTATATGGGGGCTTTGGTTTCCCAACCGAAATCTGATCGGAAGTACGACATTATTGATGGCCAGCAGCGTTTGGCGACTTTGACTATTTTGGCATTGGCTATTATCAGTCAATTGCATATTCTGGCCGATTCCGGAATTGAAGCAGAACAAAATTCGGATCGGGCGGATTCTCTACGCGCCCGATTTATTGGCGAAAAAGACCCTGCTTCCCTGGTGGAAGTCAGCAAGTTGACGCTGAATGAAACCGATGATCCGTTCTTTCAAGAGTACCTAGTGCAATTACGAACACCTAGCAATCCCCGCGGTTTGCCAAAGTCGAACCGGTTGCTTTATCAATGCTTTCTATGGTTTAGCAAGCATTTAAGTGAACTGATCAGCGAGAAGAGTCTTACAGGTCAGCAAATCGCGGAACTACTTAATGAAGTTATTGCCCGTCGCTTGGTGTTTATACAGATCAATGTGGATGATGATTTGAACGCCTACACAGTTTTTGAAACGCTCAATGCTCGCGGGTTGGAATTGTCCGCCACAGATTTACTGAAAAATTACTTATTTTCAAAAATTAAGACATCCTCGGATTTAAAATCTCTGCAACGCCGCTGGCAAATCCTCATGGGGATCGTCAAACAAGAACGCTTTCCCGAGTTTTTGCGATATCATTTACTCTGCGATCAACCCAAGATTCGCACGAGTCGCTTATTTAAGATTGTGCGACAGCAAGTACAGAATGGCACGCAAGTTTTTCAATTAATGAATGCCCTGGAAAGCCGCGCCGAAATTTTTGCGGCACTCACGGATGAATCGCACGAATATTGGGTAGAAAACAGAGATGCCAAAATGCTTATTCGCGAAAGAATATTATTGAAGAGTCAACAGTCCACGCCCCTGCTGTTTGCCGCCAAAGAAAAAATGAGTGATGGGGACTTTAACAGCGTTCTCAATGCAACAAATATCTTTACATTCCGCTACACAACGGTTAGCAGCCTGAATACCAATGAACTTGAACCATTATACCATCAAGCCGCCCAGGCAATTTTAAGCGGCCGAGCACGAACACCGGCTGAAGTGTTTGCCATTCTGCGACCACATTATGTTGAAGACGCTCAATTTTGTAATGCTTTTGAGCTTTTGGATTTACCCGCCACAGGACAAACAAAAAAACTGGCAAAGTATATTTTGTGCAAGCTGGAAAGCGATGCCAGCAATTCATTTCTGGATTATGAAACGGACCCTGGCACGATTGAGCATATTTTTCCGCAAAATCCGCTGCCCTTATGGTATGGTGAAGAATCTAATCAGGAATGGTCAAAGCAAGTAGACCGACTTGCGAATCTCACGCTACTCGAAGCGTTTTTAAATCGCGAAGTGGCCAATCTCCCTTATATTGATAAAGTTCCTGTTTACGCCCGCAGTGGCTATCGGATTACCCAGGCTCTAGCGGCGATGGCTCCGAATGATTGGACGATCGCCCATTTAGAAAAACGTCAGTCGCTGTTTGCCGAGCGGGCCGTACATATTTGGCGAGTGGATTACTAATAGTCATCTCTGCGGCGAAATATATACCAAAGTGACTGACCATGTTCCACCTTCACGACCAACTCGCGCTTGTCACCGGGGCCAGCCGGGGGATCGGGCTGGGCATCGCGCGCGGCCTGAGGGAGGCCGGGGCAAGTGTGATCCTGGTCGCGCGGGACGAAGGCGCCTTAGCCGCGGCCGCGGAAAGCTTAACACAGGGTGACGTTTATACGCCTCCCGACACGGCGCACACTCTCCCGCGTATCATCACGGCCCCGTGCGATATAACAGCGGTCGATCGGCTAAAGCCCTGGTATCAGGACCTGGTGACACAGCATGGCCCGCCGAGCATTTTGGTCAATGCCGCTGGTACGACTAATCGCGGGGCCGCGCTCGAGCAGCCGCTGGACGATTTTGTCAATTTGCACACGCTGAACGTCACCGCGCTCTATGAACTTTGCCGTTTGTTTGCCCGCGAACGTATCACCCGCGGGTTGCCGGGTAAGATTATCAACATTGCATCGTTGATGTCGTTTGCCAGCCGTCCCGGCACCGCAGCCTACACCAGCACCAAAGGGGCCGTCGCCCAACTGACCAAGGCGTTGGCCGTGGAATGGGCCAAGCACCGCATTCTGGTCAACGCCCTCGCCCCCGGCTATATCGCCACGCCCCTCACCCAGGCTCTAGCCGATGATCCGCAATTTTCCGCCTGGGTGCGGCAGCGCTGTCCGCTGGGTCGATGGGGGACACCCGCGGACCTGGCTGGACCGGCGGTCTTTTTGGCCTCATCCGCCGCGGATTTTATCACCGGTCACATCCTGACTGTGGATGGGGGGTGGTTGGCTGGATTTTAAGTTTCATGGAAATCACTCTCGCCAGGCAAATATAGTCTGGTTCATTGAGATAAACCGTCTTGCTCTTGCGACAGTGGGTGGCAACGCAACTGGACGGCATTTGCATTTTTTACGATCTTGCGTCAAAATGTATCTATAGCCGCAAAGTCAATCAGGTTAAGCTGTTGCAATTCGTTTTGGCACCAATTCCCTCCGATAGTCGCCGCCGGATCACCCGCCATGCCGTTTCAATTTGCCTGTCCCCAGGGGCATTTGCTTTCCGCCGACGAGTCGCAACAGGGGCGGCGCTGCACTTGTCCGCACTGCGGTCTACAATTTGCCATACCTTTTTTGCATCCTTCCCATCCCGCGGAAGTCCACCCCGCTGCTCCGGGGATGCCCTTTGGCCAACCGGGCTACCCGGCCTTAGGCCAGGGTGCCCCCCCTACCGCGGGCTTTCCCCCTCATTTTGGCCAGTCGCCGGATTCGCCGCCCTGGGCGCAGACGGGGCCAGCCATGTATCCCCAGGCCGCGTCTGTACCTGGGCACCCCGGATTTCCGCCTGCGGGGATGGCGGGGCAGCGGGAAACTCCGGCTTTTCCGTTTCTTAATGAGCAAGCGACCGCCACGGATAAAAAGTACAGCTTGAATGACCTGGCCGGCGAAATTTCCGCGCCGGCGGAGGATCTAGGTGGGGGGCAAAGCGCGTCGCGGATTTTGCATATTCCTTGTCCCAAGGGACATATTTTGGAGACCGGGGACGATATGCTGGATCAGGATGTGTTATGTCCTTTTTGCGAGACCCAATTTCGCCTGAAATACGCCAACAGCCTGGAATCACGCAAAAAAGTCGAAGAAGAACTGGCGATTCGCGACGCCCGCAGCGGGGATTTTTGGCTGAAGGCGGCGATCGGTTTGGCGATTGTTGTGCTGGCGGGCTTGGTGGGGATGATTGTCTGGATTAACACCAAGTAACCACGGCGAAACATTTTCCCGTGCCCCATCATCACCCCTAGGCGTCCCCTTGATCCAGGCTTACCACGACGGCGATCCCCCGTTACCGCCTACACTAGCCGGTGAGGAAATCCTGGCCGAGTCCGGCGGTGTTCCCCAGGACTCGACACACTCCTCCCCGCCCAACGATTTACCCTTCCAGGAAAATCTGTGGTCCGCGCGGCTGGCCATTTTTGCCGCGGCCATTTTATGGAGCAGTAGCGGTCTCTTTGCCAAGCTAGAGGTTTTTCACGATTGGCCCGCCGATTACCGGGGAGTGCTGTTGGCGTTTTGGCGGGCCCTCTTTGCGGGGCTGGGGGTGCTCCCCTTTGTGCGGCGCCCCGTCTGGCGTTGGAGCATCTTGCCGATGGGGCTAACTTTTGCCGCGATGACCGGTTCTTACCTAACGGCCCTGACGCTGGGGACCGGGGCCAACGCCATTTGGATTCAAAATACCGCCCCTGGATGGGTGTTTTTGTGCGGCGTCCTGTGGTTGCGGCAGCCTCCGGATCGGGGGGCGCTGGTAACTTTGGGGACGGCAGTGGCGGGAATCGGGTTGATTGTGGTTTGCGAGTTGACTTTTTCCTCCACATCCCATTCCCACTGGGGAATTCTTTGCGCCTTGGTGTCGGCCATCACCTATGCGGGCGTGATTATGCAGTTGCGGCGACTCCGAGGGGAGGATAGCGCTTGGCTGGTCGTGTGCAATCAGGGAATCTCGGTGTTGACACTGTTGCCGCTGGCGTTGTGGATCAATGTTTGGCCCTCGGCGGAGCAACTGGCGTGGTTGGCGGCATTCGGCGTATTGCAAATGGGTTTGCCGTACCTGCTGTTTAGTCGGGCTTTGCAAAAAATTGACAGCCAAGAGGCCTCCATCATCAATCTGGCCGAGCCGCTGTTATTGCCCGTGTGGGCGTATGTGGCCGTGGGAGAAATCCCCGCATGGTGGACAATCACCGGGGCGGGAATTATCCTGGCGGGGCTGCTCTGGCGTTACCGCGGGGCATGGCGCGGCTAGGGGATTCGATCAACTGTCATTAGCATTTATTCGTGAGTTACGAAAAAACAGGGCTTTCACGGGCTAACGGAGTGCCGGAAAGACTCGGTTAGGAAATAAATACGGCTAAATGTCTGCTTGTCACCGGGTTGCGGCAGAAAGCATTCAGCCAGTCGAATAATTTATTGAGAGTTAACATCATTTTGTGGGGATTATCATCCATAATGTCGGCCGGGCCAGCAACGACCAAGTCTTCCCCGGTGGAGTGGTGCAAAATTTCAGCAAGCCAAACAGACCGGTTAAATTTTCAAAGCGAGGATGATCCTCAAAGGATTAAAGCGGTCGTGGGGGTGGTTTATTTTAATTGCCGCTCCGCGGGGCCGATGTATCGGGCCTCGGGACGGATTAACCGGTTGTGAGCCTGTTGCTCGAGCACATGCGCTGACCAGCCCGTTACGCGGCTAGCCACAAATAGCGGCGTATAAACAGGAATCGGTAACCGCAGATAATGGTACAGTCGAGCGCTGGGCCAGTCCAAATTTGGAGGTAGCCCTTTTTCCGCCAGAACGATCCGTTCAATCGTGTCGGCCATTTGCTCCAACGACTCTTGGCCGGTCTGCGTGGCCAGCCGAGCGCAGAGCGGTTTTAAATACTTGGCCCGCGGGTCCCCTGCTTTATAGACGCGATGCCCAAAGCCCATGATCCGGCGTTTGGAGGCCAAGGCCGCTTTGATCCAGCTTTCGGCCCGCTCCGGAGAGGCGACTTCGGTTAATACGGCCATGACTTGCTCGTTTGCCCCGCCATGCAACGGACCCTTGAGTGCCCCGATCGCCGCGGTGATGGCGGAATGCAAGTCGGCCAGCGTGCTAGCCACCACTCGCGCGGTAAACGTGCTGGCGTTGAATTCGTGCTCGGCATAGAGGATCAAAGATACGTCCAGCGCCCGCGCTTCGTCGGCGGTGGGTGTGTCGCCGCGCAACATCATTAGCACATTCGCGGCAAAGCCCAGATCCGCGCGGTAAGGCAAAGGATTTTTCCCGCGGCGTATCCGCTCCCACCCCCCCACAGCGCAGGCCAGTTGTGCCAGCAGGCGCTCGGCCTTACGCAACGTGGCCCCGGGCGTGTTATCGGCGACCTCTGGATCAAAATGGGCAGTCAAACTGCACGTGCTGCGCAGGATGTCCATAAAATTTGTCGTGGCGGGCAAATTTCGCAGCGTGATCCAGACCCGCTCGGGCAGATCCGCGGCGGCGGCGATTCGCTGGTTAAAAGCGGCCAATTCGTCCGCGGTGGGAAATTCTCCGTGCAAAAGCAAATACGCCACTTGTTCAAAATTGGCCCGCGTTGCCAGTTCCTCGACGGGATAGCCACGATACAATAGTCCGCCAGCGATGGAGCTTATAGCAGTCTCGCCGGCGATGATCCCTTCGAGTCCCGGACGATAGAGGGATTGGGTGGAGGACATCGGGAAAAGCGTGGAAGTGGTAAATGGGAAGTGAAGACAACCATAAGTTCAATCAGAATGGATTCGGTAACAAAGTGGTCTCCTTGTATCTTAGTGTAATCAATTAAAATGATAACAAAAGAGCGTTGGAGCCGCAGCGTAGCACCCACGGGGTCCTCGCCCCCAAACAAAGTTAGAATGTTGAAAGATGAATGCAGAATGAAATGACAATTATTCTTGATGAGAATTCCTGCTTCTGACTTTCTCGCACTATCCACGATCCACTTCCCCCACGGGGTCCGCTCTCTGGCTTGTCCCTCGCCACACACCCTCCCCAACCACCCTTCTCTCGTCTTCCTGCACCCTGCGCGAATTGTTTCATTTCAGTGTAGCACGCGAAATATTTCCCCAAACGTGCTAAAATCACGCCCAAGGTAACACCGATCGCTCCGCCAACTGGCACACTTGCTCTTTAGTCACGGCGGAAAATATTTTGGCCCGAGAATTATTTTATGTCACGGATCTCGCGACGCAGTTTGCATGGATGGGCCCTCAGTTCCGCCGCCGCCTGGTCGGCGGGCATCCCCCGCGTGCATGGGTGGGGACTGGGAAGCAGTTCCACCCCCTTGATCACCCATGGTGTCATGGCGGGCGAGGTTACCGACGGTTCCGCCGTCATCTGGAGCCGCTGCGACCAACCCGCGCGAATGATGGTCGAAGTGCAAATCGAAGGAAAAGACAGACCAATGTTATTTACCGGCCCTCAAGTGACCGCGGAAACCGATTTTACCGGTAAAGTGGTCATCGATGGATTGCGCCACGGTGAAGGCGATTATCGCGTCTGGTTTGTGGGGCCGGACGGTAAACCGGGTGATTCCGTGCCGGGCCAGCTTATCGGCGTGGAAAACGAAAAGGGGGATGTCATGTTCGCCTGGTCCGGCGACACCGTGGGCCAGGGGTTCGGAATTAATTCCGAATGGGGAGGGCTAAAAATCTATGACGCCATTCGCCGACTAAAGCCTGATTTCTTTGTGCACTGTGGCGACATGATTTATGCCGACAATCCCATTCCCTCCGAAATCAAACTGGCCGATGGAACCATATGGAAAAACCTGACCACGCAGGCCAAAGATCATGTGGCGGTTACGCTGGACGATTTTCGAGGGAATTACGCGTATAACTTGCTGGACGAAAATCTGCGCCGCTTTCATGCCGCCGTCCCCCAATACGTGCTCTGGGACGATCACGAAACGACAAATAACTGGTATCCCCAGCAACAGCTTGCCAGTCGCAAAGATCGCCAGTTTTATGAAGAAGTGCAATTTGGCCACCAGCTGGCCGCGCGTTCCCGCGAAGCGTTTTTTAATTACACCCCCCTGTCCTACTCGCAGCAGAATCAGCAACGGATTTATCGCAAAATTAGCCGTGGGAATAAGCTCGATCTCTTTCTGTTGGACCTGCGCAGTTATCGTGGACCAAACAGCCCCAATCTGCAAAAAGAATCTTCTTCCGCCGCGGCGATCCTGGGCGCGACGCAACTGGCCTGGTTAAAAAAACAACTTCAGGCCAGCACCGCATTGTGGAAAATCATCTGTTGCGATATGCCACTAGGGTTGGTGATACCAGACGCGATGGAAGGAGCCGCCTGGCAAGAAGGAGTGTCCAATGCCGAACATGGCCCACCGCTGGGACGCGAGCACGAATTTGCCGAGTTGCTGCGATTTATCAAAACCGCGGGCGTCAAAAATATCATTTGGCTGACCGCGGATGTGCATTATGCCGCGGCGCACTACTATGATCCGTCCCGTTCCGCGTTGCCCGGCCAGTTTGAACCCTTTTGGGAGTTTGTCGCCGGACCGTTGCACGCGGGAACCTTTGGACCAAATGAACTGGATGGCACATTTGGCCCCGAAGTGAAATTTCAATGGGCACCGGACAAAGCCCTCCCCCGTCCCGTTCCGCCATCGGCGGGGATGCAGTCGTTTGGCACAATCAAGATGAATGGTCGCAGTGGCGGCCTGACCGTGACTCTGCGAGACTTAACTGGCAAGGGGATCCCCGGCGGGGAATTTGAACTAACCCCAGAGTAAGGATTAGCAGAGGGGGGAAAGAAGGGACAGTTTCGTAGATTGTGAAATTCTTCACAAACCCCCAGATAACCCAATAGCTCCATTTTCTCATTCCTTTTAACCCCTCAGGCTGTAAATATGTATCGATTTTGTTGATTTTTTTACTCATTTGTTGCAATATCTCCACTTTTTAAGTACGAATTAGATATGCCTAACTTTTTCGTAATAATGCCCGGGGGGGCATGATTACGCTTGTTTCGACCTCATCTACTGGTTTTATCGTTTTTATCCTTTGGATAAGACGGATTACCTTAGTAAGCGTCGTATTAGTGCATTACTTATCTTGGTTTACTAATGTCCCGGCAGCTAGAGAGATTTGCCCAAAATCTTTCGCTGTAATACTTTGTATCTATTTCTGGAGTACTTCATGCGCCGTCGCCCCCATGCACGTAACCTTCGCAAAGCATTTCAAGCGCAGATTGAGCAACTCGAGTCGCGCTGGGCGTATAATGTCGCACCTTTAACTCCACCGATCAATGAACCGACCCTGGGTCGCTTGGTAAATCCGCAAGATTTGCACATGGAGGCCGGTCCATTTAGCGACCCCGATGTGGGTGACACGCATACCCAGACCCAATGGGAAGTGCGGCTGTTATCCACCAATGAGTTGGTGTGGAGTTCGACGGCGGCCGCCCCGCAAGTGGAATTGGTGCATACGCACATTGGCGACGGGACGTTTCAGGGGACGCATGCGGGCCGGACCTCGTTTTTACCCGATACGAATTATAAATTGCGGGCCCGTTTTCGGGATTCCAGCGGGGATGTTGCCACGCAATATAGTGGGTTTGCTGAGCGGAACTTTACCACGGGTCCGTTGACGGGGACTTTTGCTTTAGAAGTGGCGGACGTGCTGAATTTTCCCGCCCCGACCTGGAGTTTTAATAGTGGCGGAACTAGTGTGATCCTGCCGGGGGGCGTTACCCCTCCCCACATGTATCTCGAAACAGCCAATGGCACGCTGGTGGATGTATCCGGGACGGGGGGAGGCAGCAACAATGTGGTAAATAACAGCACCCTGGGAAGCGGCAAACCCCTGAAGGTTCGCTTTACATCGGGGAGTAATCCCCTTTCCCTGGCGGAGTCCAACTACGAATTCGTCGATGATGACGGTAAAAACCGGATCATTTATTTGCCGGCGATTTCATTGGCGGCGAATCAGACCGCCGTCTACTGGGTGTCGCTCAACGGCAGCACCTATGTGGGGGCCGTGGGAGAGACCGACCCCAACTTTGCCCTGTTAGCCCGCGGTTCGGCGGTACCCTGGACCGCGCCTAATGGCTACCGGGTGGAAGTCGTCTCCACGGGATATCAACTGCCAATTGATGTGGCCTTTGTACCGAATCCCGGTCCCAATCCCACCGATCCGTACTATTACGTGGCAGAGCTTTACGGCAACATCAAGGTGGTGCTGCGCAACGGCACGGTCTTGCCGTATGCCTCGAACTTATTGAATTTCAATCCCACGGGTAATTTTCCCGGCTCGGGCGAGCAAGGTTTGGCCAGCATTGTGGTTGATCCCGCCAGCGGGGACGTCTTTGCCAGTTTGGTGTATAGCTCTGTCAACGGAGTTGAAAACGTTCCTCATTACCCGCGCATTGTGCGGTTTAGCAGCAATAATGGCGGCGTCTCGGCCACTTCACAGACCGTTATTTTAAACATGGTGGGGGAAAGCCAGGGACAATCTCACCAGATCAGCAGCTTAAATATCGGCCCGGATGGCAAACTTTATTTGAATAACGGCGATGGTTTTGACGCTTCCACCGCTCTCAATCTGGAATCATATCGCGGCAAGATTCTGCGGATGAACCTGAATGGGACTCCCGCCACGGATAATCCGTTTTATAACGGTGGAACCATCACCTCCCGCGATTATGTCTATTCCTATGGCGTGCGCAATCCGTTTGGCGGCGCCTTTCGCGCGTCGGACGGCAAACTGTACTTTGTGGAAAACGGACCCAGCGTGGACCGCTTTGCCCAGGCCAACGCGGGTGTCAGTTATGGCTGGAACGGCAGCGATGCCAGCATGACCATCAATGCCAAGTACAATTGGAGCCCCGCCACCGCGCCCGTCAACATCACCTTTGTGCAGCCCAGCACGTTTAGCGGCAGCGCTTTTCCCGCGGGAAAACAGGACCGCGCGTTTGTCACGCTGTCCGGCGGCACCTGGGCGACCGGTCCCGGGGGCAAGAACATCGTGGAATTCGCATTGGATGCCAGCGGCAACGTGATAGGAGGCGCGCCGACCAACTTTGTCAGTTATAACGGCGGCGGCAAAGCCACGGCCGCCGGTCTAACCAGCGGACCAGACGGTTTGTACTTTACGGATTTGTACAAGGACGAAAACTACGTTTCGCCCATCGACGCGGGCGCAAATGTCTTGCGGATCAAGTATGTCGGTGCCGCGGAATTCACCGCCGATAACCGTACGGGCAACTCCCCTTTGACCGTGCAGTTTACCAACACGAGCGATGTTCCCGGCGCGTCCTCGTACTTTTGGGAATTTGGCGACGGCACGACCAGCACCTTGCAAAATCCGTCCAAGACTTACACCGTCGACGGCAACTACAACGTGCGCCTAACCGTGACGGGAACCAACGGACCGGTCAGCACGACCAAGCCAAATTACATTCGCGTGGGTAATATCGCCGTCCCGGGTCTGACGGGCACATATTATAACAATATCAACTTTACCGGCACGACCGTGGAGCGGATTGATAACACGGTGAACTTTAACTGGGGGAATGGTCAGCCTGATCCCTTGATTGGCGCGGATACTTTTTCAGTGCGTTGGACGGGCCAGATCGAGCCTCAATTCAGCCAGAACTATACATTTTACACCACCTCCGATGACGGCGTCCGTTTGTACGTCAATAACCAGTTAATCATCAACAACTGGACGGATCATGGCCCCACCGAGGATATCGGCACGATTACCTTGGTGGCGGGGCAACGGTACGACATTCAAATGGACTTTTATGAAAATGGGGGGGGAGCGGTGGCCACCCTGTCCTGGTCCAGCCCCTCGCAGCCAAAGCAAATCATTCCCAACAATCGGCTCTTCTCTTTTGGCACGACGCCCGCCGCCCCCACGGGATTGGACGCCACCGTGGGTGGCCCCACGACGGTGAACCTGGTCTGGAATGACCTGGCCAATAATGAGACCGGTTATCAAATCGAACGTTCGCTCGATGGCAGCAACTTTACCACGCTGACCACCGTCGGCATGAACGTCACCTCCTATAGCAACACCGGGCTGACCGCCGGAACCACGTATTTTTATCGGGTGCGGTCGGTAAATACCTATGGCAATTCCACGCCGTCAAATGTGGATTCCGCCACGCCCAACTATACCCAACCGGCGGCACCCACATCGTTGTTAGCGGCGGCCGCCGGGGCGACCACGGTCAATCTGACCTGGGTGGATAACGCCAACAACGAGGATAACTACGCGGTTGAACGCTCGCTGGACGGTGTAAATTTTTCCGTGATTGCCACCATCCCCGCGAACAGCATCAACTATTCCGATACGGGCCGCACTCCGGGAACCACGTATTTTTATCAGGTGCGGGCGTTTAATCCCGGTTTTTCATCCAACTATTCAAATATTTCGAGCGCCACGCCCAACTTTACCCTTCCCGCCGCGCCCAGTTCGCTATCGGCGGTTTCATCCGGTCCGACCAGCATCAATCTGACGTGGTTGGATAACGCCACCGATGAACAAGGCTTTTTGGTCGAACGTTCCACGGATAATGTGAATTTCACCCAAATCGCCAACTTGGCCAGCAACACCGTGGCCTACAGCAGCACCGGCCTGACGACCGGGGTCACATATTACTACCGGGTCCTGGCTTATAACCAGGCGGGAAATTCCGCCTTTAGCAATACCGCGAGCGCCGTCCCCCAAACAGCCCCCCTCGTGGCTCCGTCGTCGCTGGTGGCCACCGCCATCGGTTATGACCGGATTCGCCTGACGTGGGTGGATAACTCTAATAATGAACAGCGTTTCAACATTGAACGCTCGGCTAACGGGGTCAACTTTACGCTGGTGGGATTTGTGTCGGCAAACACAACCAGCTTTATTGACCAGGCGCTGAACGCGGGGTCCGCCTACACCTATCGCGTGCGCGCCCAATCGACGGGCGGAAATTCCGCCTACTCAAACACCAGCACAGCCACCCCGGGCAATAACGCGTCGGCCGTGTTGGTGCTGCGGTTGGATGAACGGACCGGCAATCCGGCCGATACGTCGGGCAATGGCAACACCGCCACCCTGCAGGGAGGAGCCACCTGGGACGCCGGTGTGGTGGGACCGGGGGCGATTTACTTGCCCGGAACATCCGCCCGCGTGCAAGTCGCCAATAACGCGTCGCTTAACCCCACCAGCGGGTTAGGTATTGCCGCATGGATTCGACCGACAAGCTGGAATGGCAGCACCCGCATCGTGCAAAAAGGCTCCACGGATAACCAATATCGGTTGTTCCAGGATGGCGGTGACCTCCGATTTGAAGTGAGCGGCGTCGGCTCGGTGGCGGCGCCGTTGCCTGCCTTGGGTCAATGGAGTCATGTGGCCGGCAGTTGGAATGGCACTTCGCTCCAGTTGTATATCAATGGCGTGTTGGCGGCCACTCAGGTAGCCGCGGGGACGATGGCGACCTCGACGGATATTTTGACCGTCGGATACAAAGGGGGCACCGCGACCGCCGCTGATGCGTTTACGGGCATCATTGATGATGTGCGGGTTTATAACCGCGGTATCACAATCACCGATGCCCGCGCGTTGGCCACGGTGCGCACCTCCGACATGATTAAGATTAATTTTCAACCCGCGGCTTCGCCGACCTATTCTGACTATTTCGTGGATAGCGGAGCGGTCTTTGGAAATCGCGGAAATGGTTATGACTATGGCTGGAACTTGAATACCGCCGCCGCGACAGCCGACCGCAATTCGGCCGCATCCCCCGACCAACGGTATGACACGCTCATTCAAACCCAGGCCGCCGGAAATTCCAACGCCAGTTGGCGGATTTCCGTCCCTAACGGGTACTTTCAGGTGCGCGTGGTCGCGGGGGATCCCACCGCTTCCACTGGCACCATGCATTACTTGGCGGAGGGGACTTCCGTGCTAAATGGCGCTTTGAACGCCAGCGTCAAATGGCAAGAGGGAACCGTCGTCGTCCATGTGCTGGACGAGCTACTCGATATCACCAACGGCGGCAGCGCCAGCACCAACAAACTGAGCTTTGTCGAGCTCAATCCCGTTCCCCGCGTGGACATTATTGACATCTCCCCCGACCCGCGTAATTCCGCCGTGGCCCAGGCGATGATTGTCTTTAGCGAACCGGTCACCGGATTTGACATTTCCGACATTAGCTTGACCCGTAACGCCGGCTCCAACCTCATCACCGACGCCCAGCGCCTGAGCACCAGCGATGGCAGAACCTGGTTCATTACCCTAGGCTCTATAAGCGGGGCGGTCGGAACGTACAATCTGTCGGTCAGCACGACCGGGGGCATTACCGATGCTGCGGGCGCACCACTGGTCGTCGGCGCCAGCGATACCTGGGTGGTCCAACCGCTGGGTGGCGGATTATCCGGGGGAGACGTGATCGCGCTCGGGGGGCCTGATGATACCGCTACTCAGATCGCGGGGGTGGCGCTGCAGTCCTCCGCTAGCGCTGGCTCTAGCACGAACTTTGCCGCCGCGACCCTACCGCCGCAATACGGTCCCTTCCGCGAACGCGTTCGCGAGGCTATCGGTCGGGTCCTCTCCCGCGAAGAGATCAAGAGCGCGATCAGCGAATTCCGCTCCGCGATTGAAGAACTCGTGAAAAACCGCAAAGGCCCGCGGGGTGGAACCTTGGCGGATTTCTTTAGCAAACTGGGGAAAAACCCTGGTTAGATTCTTTGGCAAGAATCGGATATGTCAATTTTTAGCAGTAGGCGGCTGGCAAGATATCATGCCAGCCGCTTTTTGATGCGCGATCCGCCGGGATTTCCTAAACTTGTTGTGAAAAACAGTGGAAATTGTTGGGGTGATGGTGCTAAAATATAGATGTTACAGATTGTTGACCTGCGAGATTTTCAAGACGACACGTCCCTTCTTTGCGACATTTTGCTAATGCCTGATCCGAGCGGGTTATAACACCTCTTTAAAAAGACCGCGCGGCCCCAAGCCGAGCGGTACCAGGGAAGCCGCTCATTCTGTCTTTGAACTATCTTGGCTGGCATTAGTATTTACTATTTTTGCTCAGCCATGAGCCGTAGTTGTTCTTGTTTCACCGCGCAAAAATCAATGGCGCGACGCTTCTGCCAGCATTTTTCCGTAGATTTTTTTTTGTTATTAACACACGAGGATACATCGCCGATGTCGCAGCATTCTTGGATTTTTTTGATCCGTCCGTCTCAGGTCGCTGTTTGGTCCGTGGGAGTTATGTGTTTTCTGCTGGCTTGTGGCTTTGCACCCTCGCGGGCGGACGCCCACGGCGTGCAAATCGTGTTGGGAAACAGCGGCGGCCAGATCACCACCGACCAAAGTTATTATGCCGATCGCGAGTTGCGAATCTTCAGCTTTACTGATCGTCCGGACTTTGTCTTGACGGCCATCCCAAGTGCTGCCGAATTACAACTGCAAATTCTCGAGAAACTGGTTTACTGGAGTCCGACGCTGGGTTTGAACGACACGACCAACGCAACGCTGTCAGTATTGTCGGCGGAAAACAATTTTCAATTCAGCGTTGCCTCACAATCATTTATTTCCAACCCCAACCCGTTTGTGATCCGCGACTTTGACAACCCCATTCAGGATCACTTACTGAATTTTATTTTATCGAATGGCGCTCCATTGGGAGCCTACGGAGTGAAGGTTCGCCTGCTAACCACGGACTTTTCCTTGCAGCCGTCGGAACCGTTCTGGATCATCCATAATCGTGGTTTATCAAATAATTTTTCCATCGGCGGTAATTCACCTGGAAATTTACAGCCCCTCAACGATGGCAGCCAGTTTGGCGCCGCGGTCGCCGCCATTACCGCCATCCCCGAACCAGAAGCCTGGACAGCATTATTCGCCGTGGTGGTGGCGGGAATGGCGCGTGTCGTTTTTCGCCACGCGGCTAAATTGCAAACGGCCGCGGTATAAAGCAAAAGATGGGTATCGACAGGGAAAGCACTCCGAGGACCACGCGAAACCAGCCCAAGGGGACGGTATCATCCGTGGTGGGGGGGTGATTGACCCCCAAAACTGCCGTGACGATGAGAATCATCACGGTCCAGAGATAGTTATTGGTTAAAATGATCATCGCCATACAAAAAATCAACGTCAAGCGCGCGATTTGATTGCCAAATTTGCCAAACAGGCAATACACGACATGGCCTCCGTCGAGTTGGCTCAGCGGAAACATGTTTAAGCCCGTAATCAGGCAGCCAATCCAACCCGCCATTAGCCAGGGATTGGGAACCAACTCTTGATGAGGGAGCACCTCGGGCCGTAGCCAATCCACCAAAAGCTCGTACAGCCAGGGATGTCCGGCAAATCCCTGATTTCCCACGGCTAAATAGTTGCGCACATGGGCGGTGGTGATACCGTAATACAACACCGGCAGAATCACGGCCAAACCAGCCAGCGGGCCCGCGATGCCGATATCAAATAATTGCTTACGGTTGGCCCGGCTGTTATCCATGGAAATGACCGCCCCCATCGTCCCCGTAAATAACGATGGAAACGGAATGAAAATGGGATACGTCGCCATGATCTGGTGGCGTACGGTCATTAAAAAATGCCCCATCTCGTGGGCGAGTAAAATGGCCATCATCGCGCTCATGTATTCCAGGCCCACCTTTACCCGGGGGGGATCGACGGCCATGTTCCATAAACTGGGATAAGCGCCGATCATGGCCTGGGACCAATTTGACACACCCGCTAAATACGTGGTGGCGCAGGTTAAGAAAAACAACACCAGGGCCAGGACGGGACGGCGATTGATTTCCGCCGAGCGCCCCGCGGATTGAAAAGAGACCCGCCGGCGTGGTTGGGGCAGTTTTGCGCTGTTGCCGGGCGTGCCCAACAGTTCTTCCAGGGTCAACTCCGTGCCAGCGGGGGTATTTGCCAGTGATTGACTGGCGGTCGGGGAGGAGGGTTGCGGCGCAGGAGGGGGAGAGTGCATGAATCTAGCATACCATGTTAGCGCGACGGCGGAAAAGCCCGGTTGCCCACAGAATGCCGACGCCGCAATACGGACAAAAGCGGATCGCCACGGGGTTATTTAGCGGGGGTGGCAAGCCGCGCGTTCTGGTCAAAAAACCCGCTCAAGCAGGTTAAACCTCGATGCTTTTGAGCGCATTTCCGCCCGAAAGCACACTCCCCTGCAAACAACGCTCGGCGGCGGTTAACAGTTCGCGGGAGGGCAAGTTACGCGGAATTTCGCTGGCCGTGGCAAGACCCAGGCTCAGACTATGCATCGCTGGCAAGAGTAATGAGTCCTCCGGGGCTGGCTGGAGGCACAAGCGTTGCCGTAATTCTCCCGCCAGCCGCGCCGCGGTAAAGCGGTCGCAGTCAGGCAATAGTATCGCAAATCTCGATTCGTGTAATTGCAGGACCGCGCTGGGTGGACATCCTAGCCCGCCAAAGGCATTCCAGACCAGTTGACGCAGATCAGAGTCGTCACACGGTGCCCCATGCTCCCCCTGCCCACGACGGGTTTCAAACTGGCACAACAGCAAACTCATGGGCTGGCGCGACATTCGACAACGGGCCAGGGAAGATTGAATTAGCGGGAGCAGCACCGACTGCTCGACGGTTGTTTCATGATCCGGGGATGGCGGGGCAAGCGGTTGTTCAAGATTTGCCGTTTGCCGCCGAGCCGCCACTTCAACTAGTGTTTGTTCCGCCGCGCGCAACTCGTCATCGGATAAGGCGCGTAACTGCTTGCCGCGCAACTCCCGCGAGATTTCCTCGGAAGTAAGCGTTGCCAATCGCTCCAATGCTTGTTGGGACAACGCCGCGTATTCCGCCGGCGGGGGAAGCGTCAGTTGGAGGGCCGAGGCCAGTTGATCAATTTGGTCCTGAACTGTCTTTACAACTTGGCGAAATTCCACCGTTCCCAGGCGTTGCTCCCGCACCGCCAGTGAAATCGTCCCGGGCCACAAATCTTGCCGATCTTCCGCCAAGGCCCAGGCCAGTTGATCCGCCAAGCGTAAGATATTTGCTAACTCGCGCTGTGCGGGGGGGAGCGCGGCGATTCGCTCTTCGGCCGTCCCCGCGGCCACGATTTTTGCCAATTTTTCTGGTAATTGCCATTGCCGCAGCAAGGCCCCTCCCAGGGTGTAATGGTCAAAACCGAGCGCGGCAAACTCTAAGCCAGCCAGCTGCGACGCCTGGGCAAGGGTCAAATCCAAAAACCTGCAATAGGCTTGGCCATATTCCTGAATCAATACCAGCCAGCCCAAGTCCCCAAGAATGGCCGCGACAAACGCTTCGTCGGATGAGGCGCGCCGTTGGCAGCGGGCAAGTTCTCTCGCGGCCAACGCCTTGATCAATGTTCGCCGCCAATAACGCCCCAGGATCTCGCCGTTAATTTCGGCAAACAACCGCTCGGACAGGCTAAAGCCAAGCACCAGCATTTTTAACGGTCCGCTACCCAGATGGGACAGGGCCTGCCCCAGGTCGGCTACTTGCCGACTAAGTCCAAAGAGCGAACTATTGACCACCCGCAATAGCTTGGCGGTCAGGGCGGGATCCCGCTCGATGCAAGCGCGCAATTCCCTCAAATCCAAACTGGGGGAGTTGGTCAACTCCAACACCCTCGCCGCCACGGTCGGCGGGGAATATAGGCGTTGGCAACGTTCCAGGATGTAATCGAGCGTTGTGCCAGTGCTGTGCATGCCAGTTCAAATCGGTAATTGCGCTCGCGCGGGTGGGCAATTTTTTGGGTTGGCGTTCCCGGTAGGACGCGCGTGGCATCCCCCGCGGAGCGCTCGTTTTGCCGCTGCGCAAAAATCCACTTTTCACTAGCAATAATTTAGCTTAAACGCCAGACGACTGCGGCTGGCCGCCCCTTGTCTTTGACGAATCGCCGCGACGCGGGGCATTTCCCCCGCCGCGCATAACTTTCCGCTGACTTATGCTTATTTTGCCGGTTTTGCCCTTTAGCGCGATTGCGCCGTCCCCGCGCTGTTTCCCCTTTGCCGCATGTTGACTTTTCGCCCAAGTAACGTAGATATCTTGCGCCCGCGGAAATAGCGCGCGGGCCGGGCGGACATCCTTGAACTCTTGTACTGTACCCAGCGGTGAGGCGATGCAGCGCGGTTCCCTGTTACTTATTGACGATGATCGGCAGGTCCTGGAGTCCATGGCTGATTGGCTGCGCGGCCAGGGCTACAAGGTTGACACCGCGGCGGACCGCGCGCCGGCCATCCAACTGCTGGACCGAAAGAATTTTGACGTCGTGCTGTGCGATGTCCGTTTGCGCGAAGGGGATGGCCTGGAAATTTTGCGGTATTGCCGCGATAAAATGCCGCATACCACGGTGATTCTGCTTAGCGGGTACGGGACGGTGGAAACCGCGATGGAAGCGATTCGCGGCGGGGCGTTTGACTTTTTGTCCAAACCCCTGATCGATCAAGAGTTGGAAATGTCGCTGCAGCGGGCGTTTTCCCAGCGCAAGGTGCTAGCCGAAAACCAAGCGCTCAAAAAGCAATTGGATCTGCGGTATGGTTTGGAAAATATCGTGGGCCACGATAACCGCATGCAGCGGATCTTTGACATGATTGAGAGCGTGGCCGACACCAAAGCCACGATATTAATCACCGGCGAAAGCGGCACCGGCAAATCATTGATCGCCCGCGCCATCCATCGCCACAGCGCTCGCCGCAACAAAGCCTTTGTCGAGGTGGCCTGCGGCGCCCTGCCCGAAACCCTCTTGGAAAGCGAGCTGTTTGGCCATGTCGCCGGCGCGTTTACCGGCGCAAACACCGATAAACCCGGAAAATTCACCCATGCCGACGGCGGGACGATTTTTTTGGACGAGATCGGCACCGCCCCCGCCAGCATGCAGGTCAAACTGCTGCGGGTCTTGCAGGAATTTGAATTTGAGCCGGTGGGCAGCAATAAAACCCAGCGCGTGGACACCCGCGTGATCCTGGCCACCAACGAAAACCTGCAAACCGCCGTCGCGGCGGGACGTTTTCGCCAGGATCTGTACTACCGCGTTAATGTAATCAATATCGAGCTTCCCCCGCTACGCGAACGGATCGGCGATTTGCCGCTCTTGGCGGATTACTTTTTTAAGAAACTTTGCGAAGAGACCGGCAAAAAAATGCGCGGCCTGCACGAGGAAACTCTGGCGCTGCTAGCCCGCCATAGCTGGCCGGGCAATGTCCGCGAATTGCAAAATGTCATCGAACGAGCAGTGCTCTTAGGCAAGGGAGAATGGATCGTGCCGGCTGACTTGCCCCAGCAACTGCTGCACTCACCCGCCATTACCGCCGCGGCGCAGGCACTTCCCGGTTTGTCCGCCAGCGGTCATTCCCTCAAGTCTTCCCTCCAAGGACCAGAACGACAAATCATTTTGGACATGCTGGAACTCAATAACTGGAATCGCAATTTGACCGCCGAGCAATTGGGGATCAATCGCACCACACTCTATAAAAAAATGAAAAAGCTGGGCCTGGATGAAAGCAAATTGACGGAGTAATTTCCCAGGTAATTCTCGCGGTGGGGGCAACTTGATAACTTGTTTATTCAGTGCTCCCCGCCACCATTTGGCGAAAATCATCCTCGGATAAAATTCTTACGCCTAACTGCTGGGCCTTGGCCAGTTTGCTCCCCGCGTCGGCCCCCGCGACCACAAACGCAGTCTTGGCCGATACGCTGCCCGCCGCTTTTCCACCCAGCTTTGTAATAAGTTCCTCGATTTCGTTCCGTTTATAATGCGTCAGCGTGCCGGTCACGACCAAGGTTTTACCGCTAAAAACGCCCCCCGTCGCGGGACGTTCCGCCTCGGGCAAGTCCAGCCGCACCCCCAGCGCGGCTAAGTCGGCCAAGATCGCCTGCTCCGCGGGATTGCGTAAATAATCATACACGCTTTGTGCGATGATCGGACCGATCTCGGCGACTGAACTCAATTCCACCAATGTCGCCTGTTGCAAATTTTGCAACGTGCCAAATTTTTGGGCCAATATTTGGGCCACCCGCACTCCCACGTGGCGAATGGAAAGCGCGTTAAGCAAGCGGGCCAACCCCCGATCCTTGGCGGCTTGAAGTTGCGCCAGCAGGTTTTCAGCGGATTTCTCGCCCATGCGTTCCAGCGTGGAAAGCTGCTCCGCCGTCAAACGAAACAAATCGCCATACGTTTTTACCAAGCCCGCCGCCACCAGTTGGGCGATTAGTTTTTCACCCAAGCCCTCAATATCCATGGCGTTGCGGGTGGCAAAGTAGCGGATTTTTTCCCTAATTTGGGCGGGACAAGTGGCATTGGGACAACGGATATAGACTCCCCCCTGGTCCTTGACCGCGGGGGTGCCGCATTCGGGGCAAGCCGTGGGGAACTGGTACTTGGGTAAATCGGTTTGTCGCTCGTGCAATTCCACCCGCACGATATGCGGTATCACTTTGCCCGCTTTTTCCACGATGACGTGGTCTCCCAGGCGAATATCCTTGCGTTCGATCTCCTCGGCGTTATGCAGACTGGCGCGGCGGACGACCGTCCCGGCCAGTTGCACCGGCTGCAGTTCGGCCACGGGAGTGATTGTGCCGGTTTTACCCACTTGAACGGTAATATCCAGCAGCTTGGTCGCGGCTTCGTATTTTTCAAATTTATAGGCGACGGCCCAGCGGGGGAACTTGGACGTGGTTCCCAGTTTGACGCGTTGCTCCAAACTATTAACCTTTAGCACCAGCCCGTCTACTTCAAAATCCAGTTCATGCAGTCGCTCGATCAACTCGTCCGCATGCGCTATCGCCAGATCCAGGCTATCCCAGGTGGTCGCCAGGGGTGTGGCGGGCAAACCCCATATTCGCACTTGTTCCAAAAATTGGGCATGGGTCGCCGGGGCGTAACCCTGCATTTCACCCAAACCATGCACGAACAAGCGCAACCGCCGCTGGGAACAAATTTGCGGGTCGAGCAGGCGAATGCTGCCCGCGGCGACATTGCGTGGATTGGCGTATGGTTCCAAGCCCTGCGCCGTCTGTTGGGCGTTTAGCTGCGCCAAATCGGGATTTGTCAGGTAGATTTCACCGCGCAGTTCCACGCGCGCGG
Organism: Pirellulales bacterium; assembly: GCA_033762255.1. Lineage (NCBI taxonomy): Bacteria > Pseudomonadati > Planctomycetota > Planctomycetia > Pirellulales > Pirellulales bacterium. The sequence continues at coordinate 160,511 of JANRLT010000008.1, forward strand.
GAGGGGCAGAGTCCCGCAGGCGCCGGGGAATATCGCGTATCGTGCGGGCGTTATGGGTGATGTCATCTCCCACCATGCCGTTGCCTCGGGTGGCGGCTTGGATAAGTTCGCCATTTTCGTACAGTAACGAAACTGCGACACCGTCAATTTTCAGCTCCACCACCCAGGCGATTTGTTCACCCGGCAAGAGTTTTTCCACCCGTTTGCCAAAGCCGCGCAGCTCTTCGACGCTGTAGGTGTTTTCGATGGACAACATCGGCACGCGGTGCGCGACCGACGTTAACTCCGCCACCGGCGCTCCCCCGACCCGCCGCGTGGGACTGTCGGGACGGGCGAGCGCGGGGTAAAGATTTTCGAGCGCGCGTAGCTCGGCCTGCAACTGGTCATACTGAAAATCAGTAATCTCCGGCTGCGCCCGCGTGTAATATAATTCGTCATGCCGCAGGATCAAGCGGGTTAGCTCGGCCATGCGGTCGGCGGCGTTGGCGGCGGATAAGGCATCCAACTGGCCGGCGGGTAAATTCGGGGTATCGCTCACTGCCCGCACTCCGGCACGACGGTCGCTTGCTTATCCAAGGCGGAGTTGGGAATCAAGCACAAGAACTTTAGAGCCGCCTGGCCGGTATTACGAAATTGATGCGGTTCATTGGGTTTAACCAATAGGACATCCCCCGGCCCCAACGGATGCGGCGTCTCCCCGTCGAGCACTTCTCCCCTCCCCTCCAGCACAAAAATTTCATGTTCATAGTCATGAAAATGCCGGGGTGTAAAACCACCGGGCGCTACCTCAAACTGCCGCAGCGAAAAATTCGGCGCTCCTTCGGGGACGCCAACCAACCAACGGACGGTGCAACCTTGGGCACCCGGCATGGTGACGGGCTTTTGGGGAATTTGTTCGTAATGGTGAACTTGCATGGGTAAGAATAACGTGAAGTGGGATGAATGAGAATAAAGTGAGAATGTGTCTTACAGCGTGGTCGTTTCAGAAAGGGGAGCCGCACGGGTGGCGGCCAATTTTTGAGCTTGTAGGTCGCGCCAGCGGTCCAGACCAATTGCCCCGCAGGTAAGCGCCGCGATCCCCGCGATTTGGCCGGCCAGCAAACGATCGCCATGTTTTCGCATCCAGTCCAGCCATTCCCCCCCGGCCATCGGGGCGGGCGCCGCGGCGTCAACCGGCGCTGCCGCCACCGGCAGCAAGGGCTGGCGATTCTCGCGGACAAGCACAATTGTGTATGAAACGGCTGTGACGGTAAACACAAACCCCAAGATACCCAACAGGGGATGAAATGGATTCCAGCGGGATTTGGTGGATTGCAACGACATGGCTGCGACCAGTAAGGGCGACAGAGCTATTGTGGCCGGTGGGGACAGATCATACTCGCGTGGATTTACGCGGTAAAACCGATTGTAACAATTATTCGCCTCTCCTCCAAGCAAGCCCGTCCACTCGGGGGGAATTTTGCCCGGGACTTTGTCGCGTTTTTCCGACGTACATTCTTTTAGTCGACACTCAAATCCTGGCAGGTCGGATAGGCCCATGTAGCTAAGACCAAAATGGTTCTGACTTGTGGCGGATGAGCTTTGCATTTTTATTATCATTTATCGCCATGTCGCCCCACTTCCCCACTCCGGCCTGGCAAGAACTGCTAACCGCCGTCATTGTCCACAATGCGTCCGATTTGCACCTGACCGAAGGGGTGGCGGCCTATCTGCGCGTGGATAATGAATTACGAGCGTTTCCCGAATTATGCCAAGGTAAAGGGGAAATCGACCAATTACTCAAAGATTTGCTCAGCCCGTCCCAAAGGGAGAAATATCACGCCCTGTCACAACTGGATCTGGCTTTTTTTAGTCCGGGACATGGGCGATTCCGGGTGAATCTATATCGTCAGCGGGGGTCGTCGGCCCTGGCCGTGCGGCGGTTGGATGAAAATTACCGTTCATTCGACGCCCTTCATTTGCCCGTGCAATTAGAGGCGCTCACCCGCTTTCCCGATGGTCTGGTGCTGGTTACGGGGCCAACGGGAAGCGGCAAATCAACAACCTTGGCGACGATGTTGCACCAGATCAACCTGTTTAGAGCTTGCCATATCATCACCATCGAGGATCCCATTGAGTATATTCACCATAACCACAATAGCCTGGTGCATCAGCGGGAAGTCCATTCTGACGTGCCCAGCTTTGCCGCCGCGGTGACCGCCGCCCTGCGCGAAGACCCGGATGTGCTGCTGGTGGGGGAAATGCGCGACCTCGAGACAATGCGCGCCACCTTAATTGCGGCCGAAACTGGTCACCTGGTGTTTTCCACCCTGCATACCAATGACGTGCCGGGCACCATCAGCCGGTTGGTCAACGCATTTCCCGGTGATGAACAAATTTTAGTCCGCGAGCAACTTTCCCGCGGGTTGCGCGCGATTGTCAGCCAACGATTGCAAACCGTTAGCGGAGGCCGGGGGCGAGTACCCATTTGCGAAATCTTGCGGGTAACGCCCGCCGTGGCCAATTTGATCCGTACCGGCCAACTCCACCAACTCACCAGCCAAATGCAGACAGGCTCGGCCGAGGGGATGCTAATTGCCGAGCAGTCCCTGGCCGAATGCGTGGTCAAAGGCCAATTGACCAAAGGGGAGGCTTTACGGCTAGCCCGGGACGAATCAATTTTTGAGCAGCGCTTGCAGATGACGGCCAATCAACCCCGAGGATTCCCTCTACTGGCTAGAAAATAGCAATCATACAGACAATCGCCTAACCGATTGCGGTTCCCCGGATCGTGCGGGGGCGGAATGCCTCACTCAAAAAGTCTAATCCTGGTAGCCGGGAAGAGGGGATGAATCGGATGTCAACGTAGCGAGGGAATTTCTATCGCTGGCTGTGGCAAAGCGAGTGGCGGCTCTACCGGGTTTACAGCGGGCAATAACTGGGGGGCTTCGGAATGGGAAATCAGCGCGGGAAATGGTAAGGATGGAAATTGCGGTTGGGGAGGCGCGGTCCCCAAATTTTTGCCCAAGGGATATTGTTGCTCCGCGAGGGATGGGTTTTCCGTCATATCCCCGGCATCGCTAGCCGTCACCGGGGGAGGCAATTGTTCGCTGGTTAAAAGGCCCGCCTGCGGATCGGGAAACGGAGGCGAATCGGGAAATTCCGCGGGAGCAATACTTTCTTCAGACAGGGGTTGAATCCGCGCGTCCGCGGCCGCGTCCTGGAGCGCTGTGACCGCTGGATGCGGCTCGCTCGTGGCGGTGGCCTGCTGTTGGCAGCCGCCACAGGCAACCAGTCCCAACCCCAAGAGCAGCCCCATCGCAATTAATTCTTTGGTGCTACACATAGTTTTTCACTTGTGAAAAATGCATTTTGCCAATGACGGTAAAGTAAACCCGCAACCAGGATTATCCCAGTGTAAAAATCAATTTCCCTAGCAAACTCCCTGTCCCCGAGAAGGTGCCGCAAAGTTAGCGGGTCATTTTTGCTCGCCCCACTTGAGCACGCGCAGCGAGCCATCGACGGAGGTAAATTCATAAGCTCCCATTTCCCATCCGCGGTACGTCCCCCGCCGCTGGCCCAAGATATCAAAAGGGGAAGCGGCATCCTCCGTTCCGGCGTTAATAGCCGGCGATCCCTTGGCCAGGGAAAAATCTCCTCCCAGCAAGTTTTTAAACCGGGGAGGTTTGATTAAACCCGTGGTCCCTTTAAGATCCTCATCCGTCGCTAGCGGGTGATAGTAATGCCGGCTGTGCAAAAAGGTCAGATTATGCGAACCAGTAAACTGAACCGGCAATTCCAAATAAAATCCGTACGGCCCATTATGGGAAATAATGTTATTGTGCGCGGCCAACGAACCATTTTGGGCGTAAAGGCCGAAGTTGGCATTGCGCGCGATGGTGTTGTTCCATACCGTATGCGTCCCGGGGGAATTATAAAATGCGACGCCATAGGCGTTATTGGTAATGAGGTTGTTACGCAGGGTGGTATTGACCAGGCTGTCGCAGCGCACGCCGATGTAGGCGTTGTTGCTGGCCTGCGTATTTGTCACACTTGCCCGATTTTGCTGGCTGCAGACGATGCCGTAGCCCTTATTGCGGCTGGCGTGGGAACGATCAATGGTGGTGGAATTGTAGGCAGTATAAATCCCATGGCTGCCAGTATCTAACTGTTGATCCGTGGCTGTGCAATTGGTAAAGATCGCCTGGCAATCATCGACCCCCACATAGTTCCCGCCGACCTGGGCATACCTACCAAAAGCCAGCATGCCATAGGCGTTTTGTACAGCTTGGCAATTGGCAAACTCCGCCCGCTTGACCGATGTCACATAATAGGCCCAGTTGGTAGCGGTTCCCTTGACCAGACAGGCATCCGCCACCAGGGAATCCAAATAATGGGCCTGAATTCCACTGCCAGCCGCGGAATCCAAGACCGAGACATTGCGCAGTTCGGCCGTCCCCCCTTGACAAGCCAAATACGCCCCGGTTCCCTCGTTTTCCTGAAATTTGCAGTTGGTCAGCAGATAGCGAAACCGTCGACTGTCCGTGGTGGGATTGGTTAATTCTAAAACCGTGGCGCCCCACTTTTGCGGCTTTCCCGCGCTGTCCGGCCAACGACCGTAGCAATTACGGCGAAAGTCACAATCCGTCAAGGTGGCGTCCCCATTCCAGACCAGCGCTCCCGCGAGGCCATTGTTGCGTATGTTAAGTTTATCCAAAGTAATGTTGAGCGCGTAACTTTCGAGTCCCCGCCACCCGTTATCGCTAAAGGAGCAATTGGCCACCGAGACCGGAATGCGCCGATTCGTGGTCTGCCAATTGTAAGAACTGTCAATGTACGCGCCACTAGCGCGGTTCTGGCTAAGGTCGCAGTTGACAATTTCCAACGCGTCGGGATTTTTCCAACGCACGTCGGGATGAGAGTTTGCCACCCAGGTTTCATAGGCTCCCCACGCGCTTTGCAGGCCATACCAGCCTTGCTTTATCGTGGAGTTTGCCACGGTGACCTTACCCTGGGGCTGGTTTAAATACACGCCCCCCCGCAAAGTCGCACGATCGATGGTCACATGGTGCGGAGCATCAAAGGCCAAAGCCCAGTTGGTATTGCCGTCGCTCGCGCAATTCCAGTTTCGCACGGTCACGCCGTGCGGTTGCCACTGATAGTAATTGCGATTGGTCGCGGGATCATAAATCCCATAATGCATGTGATAAAAGTGGATTCCCCGGTCCTTATTATTATTCACGGTCAACCCCAGGGAAGCATCCAGTACAATCTCCCGTTGGGGCCAGTAAAACTCGATGCCCACGCCGTATTTATCCCCCGTGCCAAACTGATTGGCGTTGGCCACGACATAACCATTATTACTGCAACTGATATTTAATGGCTTGCGGGTGGTATCGAGCCAACCATTAGCCAAATGCAGTCCCCGCGCGCGGTTGTTATCGCATGTCAGGCTTTTCAGGGGGTAGGTGTAATTCCCCGGATAAGCCCGGCTGTCGGCGTCAAAAATGACCGACGTGGCGGTCATCCCATATAGATTTTCATTGCACACCACATTCTCTAGTTCCAGGCTCTCCACGGTTTTTCTTCCGCGATACGCGGCGGTCGCGGGCCACTGGGTGGTGACCTGCAGCCACAATCCTGTGTCGGTATTTTGCACATTGCGCAAGTTGGTAAATTGATGGTGGCTATTGCGGTCCAACAGACAGCCATACTTATTTGCCTGGCAGGTTACCCCGTCCAACGTGACTTGTCCGGAATACGAATATACTCCCGCCTCGCGATTATCATGCAGCCGGGAATCGCGAATTGTCAATTTACTGTCGGTATTCACCACGCCATAGGCCTGATTGCCGATGTCATAACCTTCGATTTCCAAGTGCCCGGTTTGTTCCTCCCAATAACCCTGGTTATAAATCCCATAGTAATTCCCTTCGATTGCCGCAAATTCGCGCTGCCGGGCCAGCAGCAGGTCGCAATCCAACAAACTGACGCCGACCGAGTAATTATTGGCAACCGTATTTTGGGACAAATCCGCCCGCTCCCGCGAGATGCGGGCCAACCGCAGCCCCGCCTCACCCGAACGGCCATAATCGCCGTTATTTTCAAATCGGCAATTCTGAATGGTCACCGGGACCGGCAGTAATCGCCCGTAAACATTGTATTCGGTATGCCAGTTCCAACTGGGATCGTTGACCCCGGCCGCTGGCGCGGGACGGCGGGGAGATTTTTGCCCTTCCACAAATAAGCCCACGCCGTACCAGTTGGTGGCATTATGTGAAAACTCGCTATTTACCGCCGTAAATCCATACGACCAGCTACAGTACGCCCCGTAGATGCTGTTGTAACTAAGGTTGCAATGGGTGAAGGTGGGATTCGCCCAGGTGGTATACACGCCATTCCAGTTTTTATACAATTCCAGCCGGTCAAAGCGGCATTCCAAGGGGTTTTTATCGTTGCCGCTGGCCAGGATGCACCACCACAAATTGCTAAAGGACAACTTTTGATCCGCCGAAAAATCCATGCGGCTGCAATTCCAGCCCACTTCAATACCTTGGGAATAGCTCTCAAACTGGCGTTTGTCGTTGAGTTGCGTATTTCCTTCAAATGAGATTTCGTTTAATTCCAGATTATCACTGGCGACTAATAATCCCCGCCGCAAATTTTTTAACGCGCAGTGGGAAACGGTCCCGCGCGGATCGGGATGGTCATGGCGGCAGGTGGCCAGGGGGTTGTGGTTGGTCGGCGCGGAAAAAACCGTCGCGTAAATCCCCCAATTATCATTCAGTCCCCAATCCGCCGCATCCGGATGGGTCAATTCGCATTTGGCGATGTTGATTTCCTCGGCATGGGCCTGCAAATTATACCGACAATTGTCAAAACTGTTCCCCACGGCCGTTACGCCGTATATCCAAGAGGTGCACAGGGCGATCCCCGTGCAGTTGCGAAACGTGCAAGATTCGACCGTTAGTTGGGTATTTGAATATTTGGAATTATTGTCGCTGCCATTGCCAGAGGCATAGACCTGGTACACCGTTCGATAGACATAGGGGGACATGTCTGTCCATTTAGCCAATTCCGCGACAGAAACATCATACAAATTCCCCGTGTTGTCAAACACGCAATTCGTGATGGTCGTATTGGTCAAATTGGTCAAAATACTATAGCAACTGTTGGTATAGGTGGGGGATTTGGGCGTGCGAAACGCGCAATCCCAAATCCGCAAACCACTCCCCAACAGGCTATAAAGTTGGATATAACGGGTTTCCTGAAAACCGCACTGCGTGACGCTGGTGTCCGCGCACGATTCTAAATATAGCGCGTATAAGTGATTGTGGAACTGGCAATTGTGTAACAACGTGCCGCTACACGAGCTAAGATAGACTCCGTACGGCCATATCGCGCGGGATGCGCTTTGAAAGTAACTGTTGTGGGCGTCCGCGGATTTTACAACGGAATAATCCAGGTAAGTCCCCAGCGGGTTTTCCACAAATTGCAGGCCGCTCAGCACGACTCGGGTGCAGCCGTTAATGTGCATCGCCCAACGATTGGAAGTAGCAATGGATAGAATCGACACATTTCCCGCGTCGCCGCTATACTTACCCGTGGTATCGCCAAAAATAACCAGGGGGGCCTTTTCTGTCGCCGCCACTTTGGATAGATACAGCGTGTCGGCTTCCGCATATGTCCCCCCCCCGACGATAATTGTCACGCCTGATCCCGCTTGCTTGAGCGCGCGGGTCAAGGTGCGAAAGGCCCGGGCCGGGGAGGAACCATCCGCGGAATCATTCCCGGACATTCGCACATAGTATTTGACGCCGCGTTCCCAGTTGGGAGAAAGTTTATCCAGCGTCTGCGCCGGCAATGCCCCACTTAGAAAAAAATGCAAAAACAGCATCATTCCCGCGCATATCTTGGATTGCATAGTTCACTCCCGTAGGGGATTAGCATCACATCCCGTCTGCTAGATAAAATTCCCAATGATTGATTACCCGCAGGTTACGCACGCCATGGAATTTAGATCAATTGGGAGGCCCCGCGATCCCGCCGGGCGTTCCCGGTAAACCAACCCCCGGAATTCCGGTCCCGGGTAAGCCCGGCGGTGCCATGTTGAGGGTGGGCATAACAGGTAATGTCGAATTCAGCTCCTGGTTTGATCCATTCATGCCGGGCAAGGGGACGGCCCCCATTCCCGACAAGCCCGGTGTATTTGTGACGGGGGGCAAAGCAGGCGCTGGGCCCGCGACCGTGGTTAAATTGCCAATCGCAGGGGGAGGGGGACCATAATTGGAAGCATAACTTCCGCCTCCGCTCACCGGGGTTGTACGTTCCAGTGAATAGGGATTTCCCCCGATGCTGGCGGTATTGGCTTCGTGTAGCCAATCCTGGGCAAACAGTCGCGTCTGCCATTTTTCCGAATAGAGTTGAAATGTAACGCTTTGCTTACCTAATTCCACGACTTGGATCTGATCCACGTAGTCTCCCGCGGCCAGAGCTTTGACTTCTCCCTCGAACTCGACCAAAACCTGCGGCTGGCCGACCTGGACAAAGCCAATGACCCGTAATTTGGGTTTTTCCTGGGTAGTAACCGGCACCGGTTGTTTGACTAGCGCGGTGGGATCCAGACTGGCTATTGGCAGCGGAACGTCGGGAGGATTAAACATGGCGTCGGCGTGCGACTTGGATGGTTTATTTTGTTTACCCTGGGTGGCAGGTAAGCGTTGTACCGATGGCTCGGTGGCGACGGTGGATGGCTCCAGGGTGATAGGTCCCACCGGAAGAGAACTCGTTGCCAGATTAGTCCGTGACACAATCGCCACCGGGGAAGCAGTCTTAGCCTTGGCTGGCGGCGCTTTGTTTGGGTCAACTGCCCAGGTTGCAACGGCTGATCCAAGCTCGCGCGCGGGCAATTCAGGTGTGGATGTTGGAGGATTTGCCCCCGTGTCGGTGACGGCGTGGGGAGCGTTGGAGTGAGTGACGTTGTCGGGCGCTTTGACCGCGGTGGCCGCCTGGCCGCCACAGCCGGTGATAAACGCTAAAGACGCCCCTAAGGCACCCAAGGCCATGATTGCCTGCCGCATAACCATCTCATGAAAAGAGAATCATTGGGAAAGACAACGCGGGAATCCGCGAAGTCGCGAAAAACCACCCGTTTGCAGGCCGTGGGGGAGAAGGAGTGACGGCCCGCTGGATTTCGGGATATCCAAGTTTAGTGCGCAGTTCCGGTGGCGTTGCCATTACTCCGGGGAACAACTGGCTTTAGCGAATGACTCTGCGGCTTATGCCGATAATCGGGATAAAATGGGCAGATTTGCCAGGATTGACCCCCTATCCACCACTCACTTCGAGGTGGGTTGGCAACAACCCTCCCAACGGGCGGTGATGTCCCCAAAATGATCAAATGTTGAAAATTTGACACATCGTCGCTTCAAGCTACTTTTGGCTAGGGTGCCGCGCGTCCTCGCGGCGCGAATGACCCTGCGCAATAACATAGCCAAGTCGTCCCGGTATCGAGCGCGCATGCTCATTTGCGTCGTTTACGCCGGGATGTTCGCCCGCGGATCAACACGTCACGTTTTTTACGGTAATGTTTTATGCCGCTGATATTAATGCTGCAACCCGAAGCCCTGATCGCGGAGATTACCGCGTTTCGGCTGGAGCTGCTGGGTTATCAGGTGCACACGGTTGAATCGGCCGCTGCCGCCGAAACGTTCCTGAACGCAACAGTTCCGGATTTGATCCTTTTGGATATGCAATTGCCCGGCAAATCGAGCCTGACTTTTTGCGAGCGGGTGGGAAACAACGCCGCCTGGAATCAAATTCCCCTGCTGGGAATGCTGCTCGATGGCGATTTGGAAAATGTGCAAAAAGCGTTTCAGGCGGGCATCCAAGATTTGATCTTGATCCCGTTTGACCCCAGCGTGCTCGAGGAAAAAATCCTCCATCTGATTCAACCAAAAGACTCTCCTGCGACCACCCTGCCGACGGGTGGAATCACGCGGGGAATTTCCAATTAACCTATGCGGTTCCATCCCCCGCCGGTTGCCTGAAAGCAATAGTTGTCATCCGTTTGCATCCCCCACTAGACTTGAATCATCACAAGTAACACGCCATGGCATCCGCAAGACTGGGCGATATTTTGATCGAACGGGGGTGGGTCTCGGCCGAGGCCCTCGACTCCGTGCTAAAGCTGCAAGAAGCCCGCGGGGGGATGCTGGGCATGTTTTTGGTCAAGCAGGGCTTGATCAATTCACGGCAACTGGGAGAGGCACTGTCGATCCAGCTCAAAGTCCCCTTTCAGCCGATCGACCCCCAGCTAATCAATCCGCAGGTGGTACGGCTACTTCCCGAGCGTTTGGCCCGACAGCGAAAAATGGCGCCCGTTACCATCAACGCCGGATCGCTTACCCTGGCCATGGCCGCCCCGGACGACATCGAGGCCATCTCCGAAGTGGAACTGATCACCGGCTACCATGTCACGCCGGTCGTGGGCATTCCCACTGATATTGAGGATTTGCTGGATCGCGGATATGACGAGCGGATCACCGCCCGGCAAACCATTGTCGATCTGAAATTGGCGGAACTGCGTGAAAAGCGGGAACGAGGGGAGTTAGCGGAAACAAACGCGGTCGAGGATGAAGACGCCCCCGTGGTGAAGCTGGTCCGCTCTATTCTAATGGGGGCGGTCAACGCGGGAGCGAGCGACATCCACCTGGAACCGCACCAACCCCAAATGCGCGTCCGCTATCGCGTGGATGGCCAATTGCAGCAGGTCATGACCATTCCCACCCAAAGCGAGGAAGCCGTGGTGGGCCGGATCAAAGTCATGGCCGATATGGATACCACCGAAAAGCGTAAACCGCAGGACGGCAACCTGTCGCTGGAGGAAAAAGGGATGCGGGCCAGCTTTCGCGTCTCCACCATTCCCACCGTCGATGGCGAAAAAGTCGTCATGCGCGTCATCGACGAAGACAGCAAAGTCTTTACCTTTGCCGCCTTGGGCATGCCCGAAAAGCAAACCGCCATTGTGCGCGAGCTAATTAATAAGCCGCATGGCATGATCGTGATGACTGGTCCCACCGGTTCGGGCAAAACCACGACCATGTACACCATGCTCACCAATATCAACGCCAACGAGAACAACATTTCCACCGTCGAGGATCCGGTGGAATTCAAGCTGCCGGGCATCAATCAGGTGCATGCCAATAGCGAACATGGAATGGGCTTTGCCAACGCGCTGAAATACCTGATGCGCCAAGACCCCGATGTCATCATGGTCGGCGAGATTCGCGACGCCGAAACCGCTCAAACCGCGGTCCAGGCCGCCCTGACCGGCCACTTGCTGATTAGCACCCTACACACCAACGACGCCGTGGGGGCGGTCCAACGTCTGCAAGACCTGGGCGTGGATAAATTCAAGATTGGCGGCTCGTTGCTGGCGGCGATCGCCCAGCGGCTGCTGCGCAAGATTTGCGTGCATTGCAAGGAACCCGCGCCGCTCAACGAAAAGCTGCTGACGCAGATCGCCCACGGCCGCAAAATTCCCCAGCAACCTCGGTTTTTTGCGGGAAAAGGTTGCCCAAAGTGCCTGGGGACGGGCTTTATGGGCCGAGTGCCGGTGTACGAGATCATGGTTGTCACGCCTAACGTCGCGAATGCTATCGAAACCGGTCTGCCTTACTCCAAGCTACGGGATTTGGCGATTTTGGAGGGGATGGAGGATTTGACCACCAATGGGTTGGCGTTGGCACTGGCGGGCGAGACCACCCTCGAAGAAGTTTATTATCGGTTATCCAGCTAATTGCGGCAGAACCACGGCGGGAGCATCACTTATGGCACAGAGCACGTTACTGGCAGGCACCCCGGGGGAAATCTGGCAACAACTGGCCAGTATTCAGATCGGCGGGGCAAAAAATGGGCAGCCCACGCTAAAGCCGCGCGAAAAAATATTTATTTTTCGTAATATCGCCACATTGGTCGAAAACGGGTTGCCCTTGCCCAAAGCGCTGGAAACACTGATCCAGGAAAGAAGCCTGTCGCGATTTGCCCCGATGCTGGGGAATATTCGCCAAAAAGTGGCGGGCGGGGACACCTTTAGCGCGGGGTTGTCCCTGTACCCGGAAACTTTTGGCGAAATGTTTATCAATCAGATCAAAGTGGGGGAACGTTCGGGGACGCTCCCCGCGACCATTGAGCGGATTGTGTACCAGCTGGAACACGCCGATAACTTAAAAAATCAAATCATCAAGAAGCTGACTTACCCGGCGATTTTGTGCGTGGCGGGGGGGGCATCGGTGGCGTTTATGATCACGTTTGTGGTGCCCACATTTGAAAAGACCTACCAAGAAGCCGGAGCCAAACTTCCCGCCATCACGGAATTTTTAATCAATTGTGGTTGGTTCGCCCAACATTATGGCTGGTTTATTGTGCTGGTGGTGATGGGGCTGGTGCTCTCGCTGGTGTTTTCCCGCCGTCATCAGCGGATCCGATTTTGGATGGATCAGCAACTGTTGCGCGTGCCGATCTTGGGTGACACGCTTAAAAATATCGCGGTTCTCCAGTTCATGGAGGTGCTGGGAAATTTAATGGAGTCCGGATTTACCATCGTCGAAGCGCTCCATTCCTGCGCGCGGTCCATCAATAACCTGGCGGTGCGGCGCAGCGTGGAACAACTGCATAGCGCCGTGCTGCGCGGAGAACGCTTTAGCCAGGAACTGGAACGCCATGATGATCTTTTTCCCCCGATCGTCAAGCAACTCACGATCGTCGGCGAAAAAACCGGCACGCTATCCAAATGCACCGAGCATATCCGCGCGCACCTGCGGCGGGAAGTGGAACGGACCCTGTCCATCATGGTCGGGGCGATCGAACCCATCATGACGCTGGGATTGGCCGCGGCTATTGGAACGATCCTGCTGGCGATTTACCTGCCCATGTTTGACATGATCGGCACCATGGGCGAGACTCCCAACTAACGAGCAACCATGACCTTGTCACAACTTGATTTCCCTTGCCGCGGGCGCGGGGGATTTAACCTGCTGGAAATGCTGGCCACGGTGACCATTATTGGCATCGTCGCGATGATCGTATTGCCGCGGTTCGGCGACCATGCCCGCCAATCGCAAACAGAGTCTTGCGCCTTGCAACGGTTGAACCTGGAAGTGCAAGCGCAATTGTGGTTTCGGGGCAAAGGGACCTGGCCGGCTGGGAATTTACAAGATCTGGGTAACGACCCCGCCTATCTGCCGGATGGCTTGCCGGCGTGTCCCGTCGATGGCAGCGCTTACATGTTAGATCCCGTCACTCATCGCATCCAGGGACACCAACATTAGCGGACGCCGCCCGATACCCCGCGTAATCGGCAAAATCGAACCTGCGTTTTACCGCTTTTTTAGCGCTATTAACCGATTTATGGCACGCGATAAGCTACATATGAGTAGCGAAACTTGAAATGGGGCTAAAGCAGCATCCTTACGGCAATTGATCGTCTTTTGCCATCGACAAAAATCAGCAGGCGATTACCACATCTTTGCAGGAGAAATGATAGCCATGTTTTTACGTAGTTCACACAAGCGAAATCGAAAGGGATTTTCGTTGTTGGAATTGTTGGCCGTGATCACGATTTTGGGCATTATCGCCGTCGTGGTCGTGCCCCGTATTTCCACCAGCAGCGCCCGGGCCAAAAGCGAGGCGGATAAGCAGAATCGTTCGGAAATCAATTCCGCGGTCGAGCGCTGGTACTTTGAAAAAGGGACCTGGCCGGCGAATAACCTGTCGGACATCGGCGCTGATATAAATTATTTTCCCAGCGGCATCCCCACCAACCCCGTTAATGGCAAGGCTTATACCCTGGACGGTACCACCCGCCGGGTGAAGTAGCTCTTGGCCCATGTTGGCGGTTGAGTTCTCCGGAGTATTTCCGCAACTTTTCTGGATGGCCGCCACGATGCGCGCATGCACCTATCAAAAACAACGGCGGGGGGTTACGCTTGTCGAGCTCCTCGCCGTTGTTGTGTTATTGGGGATCTTTGGCAGTCTGGCGATGATGCGTTATGGCCGCGCAATCCTGGGCGACTTTGGGGCGGGGGCGGACGCCACTAAATTGGCCAATGGCTTGAATTACGCCAAACGGACTGCCATCATGTCCGGCAATCCCCATGCGTTGCAGTTTATTCCCTCGGCGGATGGCAGCGTCGCGGTCGGCGGTTTTCAGTTGGTCCAACTGGATGACTCTCTGCGGCAAATCGCGGTCGTGGATGGGCCGTTTTATTTTGCGCCGGAAGTCGCCGTCACATCCGTCTTGACGCAGATTACGTTCAATTTTGAGGGGCAATCCCTGCAGGCGGCCAGTGTCACGCTGGCGGGCCCGGATATTAGCTACCAAGTCACCGTGCAACCCATTAACGGGGGCATTAGCACGCGCAAACTATAATTGGCGGGCGTAATTTTCTCAATTTATCAGGGTACGGGGCAAGACCCCCGGAAAATCCGTTTTTTTCAGCCTATTCCGGCGCCAGGCCGCCATCCGTGGCCTACATTCTAGTACGCGGTTTTTTGCGCTAAGCATGAAAGGTATCCCCCCGCGCCAATCAACGATTTTTTACGATTTCATTGCCATGCATTTCCGTCGCCCTAGCAACAAACCTTGCCGCGGATCGGCCCGCCGTACCGGGCAAACGCTGCTAGAATTGGTGGCGGCCTCGGGAATCATCGCCATCGCCTTGACTCCAGCGCTGCGCATCATGCGGGACAGCCTCACCGTCAGCCGCGACCTGGAAACGGCAAATGCCCTGGCGACCCTGAGTGTGGACAAACTTGAGGAGTATCTGTCGCGGACATGTGGTCAATGGGGAACCGACGATGCCAGTGGGAATTTTGCCGACCGGGGTTATCCCCAACTCCGCTACACGCTCAGCCGCGGTGATGACGCTAGCGAAGGGGGAATTCCCGATCGGCTAATGGTCCTTACAGCGGTGTCTTGGGACGACCGCAATGGTAATTCCGTCCTTGATCAAAATGAAAAAAGCGTCCGTTTTTCCACAAAGCTATCCCGTAGCGTCAGCTATCACTATGAAGCCCGGGGAGAATAAAAAACGCCGCGGGTTGACCTTGCTGGAATTGGTCATCTCGTGCTCGATGCTGGCGATCTTGTTGACCGCCATGAGCACCGCACTGCGCACCGGGCGGCAGGCCTGGGAAGCGCATCAGGGGGATGCCTCCCGATTGGAGGCCCAACATGGGGTCCTGCGGCATATCGTGCGCCAGGCGCGTCAGGCAACCAGTGTTAGCGCTGTTACCGCGGAAGGCGTTACCACGGGCAGCCTCAGCCTAAAAATGCCTGATCAAAGCATCGTCACCTGGTCGCGGGACTCCGCTAATCAGGTTTGGTACGGCACGGGAGGGGCGATTGAACCCCTGGCGGCGGATATTACGCATTTATCCTTTACCGGTTACAAAGCGGATGGCCAAACAACCACCACGGTTCCCGCCGAAATTCGGTCCCTGAGGATCAGCGTTGGCGTTCAATTACCGCGGGAAGTCAACGGCGCAAAAACCCTTTTTTCCTTGGTTTGGATTCGGAGTTGGCAATGACCGGCGCGATTATCAATTCCATGCCCCCCGTATTATCACGCTTCCCGCGGTCCCGCGGCGGAACCGATCGGCGCGCTGGGGCGGCCATGCTGATGGCCCTGTTTGTCATGACCGTAACAACGATCATTGTCATCTCGATCGTGGATACCGAAATTTTGCAATATGCCTCGTTGCGTAATACGTTCGACTGGGACCGGGCCCGCTACCTGGCGGAAGCCGGCACCCAACATGCCTTTGCCGAATTAGAAAGTAACATCCAATGGCGGGAAGGCATTCCCCGCACCGAATTTCCCGCGGGAAGCGGGCAAAGCTATTCCGCCACTGTCACGGACGGCCCGGCGGGCTCCGTGATCGTGACCAGTTGGGGCACGTCGGGAACGGTGACGCGCAGCCTGCAGACCACGCTCAAGCAAGGGGGCTAACAGTCACACATGAAAAATCCCTTTATTAAATCCGCGTCATCACTCCGCCGCGAACTGGTTTTGCAAATCACCCGCAATACCGTCTTGGCCCTGGTGACCGAACGTAGCGGTAAATATTCCGACACAAATGCCAAGTGGGTGCAACTTCCCTGGCAGGGACCGACGAATGGCTTGCCGGTGGGGAATGAAGCGGAAAAACTCTCCGCGCTTTTACATTCCCTGGTCGAACAAGAAAAACTATCCGGATGCCGCACGTCGCTTAATCTCGCGGGAGACTTTTGCGTGACAAGGGTGGTGGCGGGAACCCACACCCACGTCCAACAAGAGTTGTTGCAGTTGCAGCAGCGCTGTGAACGCTATTTATCGCTTGGCTCCGGACCCAAAGCGATCGCTCAATCGCGGCATCCCTTGGATGCCCGGCGGGAAATCGCCTGGTTGACCGTGGCAAATCAAACCACGCTGCAAACCATGGTTGGCGGCATTGTCGCGGCGGGACTTAAGCTGGACTTGATCGAACATTCGCTCATCGCCCTCGCGCGGATCCTTGGCCAGCGGGGCTTGGACCAGCGGGCACCGGTCTTGATTATCGAAATCGGGTCTAATGGCGTGGATTTGGGCGTCACTTACCAGGGAAAGTTGCTGTTGGATTATCGACCGGGCGGGCTGAATCGCGTGGAAAAAATTCCCGCCATGCTGGATTTGCACCTGGAGCGCATTCAACGCTACTGCCTGAGGATTCTTCAAAAAACCGACTTATCCATTGCCAAAATTGTACTGTGCGGCGAGCCGGAAGCAGTGGCCGCCGCCCAGCGGCAATTTGACCAGGCGGGGGGCCTGCGGGCCGAAATATTTACCCCCGTGGAGGGGACGCCCGACTGGAACTGGCCCGCCAACGCCGAACCCGGGGCGGAATTAACTTCGCTGGTGGGAACCTGCAAAGCCCGGCAAAATTTGCCAGGAGACGCGCAAGGTCCCAATCTTATGGATTTTCTCCACAAATTATTCCGCGAACCGTTGTTGCCGCTGATTACCAAAAATTGCTGGCCGATCGCCGCGGCGGTCGCCCTGGTCGCCTGCCTATGGAGCCTCAACTGGTGGCAAGAATGGAAAAACCAGGACTTGGCCGCACGGTGCGAAGTGGCCACTTCCCAGGAATTGCGGGTCAAACAAATTCAATATCGCCTGGCTGAAATCGAGACCAAAATCCGGCATTATGAACGTTTAGGCCAAGGACTGGAAAAAGCGGCCTGGTCGGACTTGCTGGCAAAAGTGGGAGAATGCCTGCCCTCGGGCGTCTGGCTGGAAAATTTGCGTGTGGAACGGGATCGCAAATTGGTCCTTTCGGGACCTAGCCTGTCGGAGGGAGGGATTTACGAGTTTTTGAAAAACCTGAAAACCATCAGTGAATTAAAAAACATTGACTTAGAGGCGACCCATCCCACGCAATTGAAATACGGTGCCGCCACGGTTTTTGACATTAAGGGAAACTTTGCCGATCGTAAGGAATAACCTGGGAGACCCGGCCATGCTGAATGAATCAATTGTGCGCGTTATGCTAACCCATCCCCGGCGATTTTGGGGCGTAATAGGCGTTACCGTCGGAATCTTGTTCCTTTGCGGACTACCAGAGGTCGATAAGTACAACGAACTCCGGGCACAGGCGCGGGATTTCCGAGCCGAGCTAGCGCAGTTGGGCGCCCTGGACCAGCGATTTGCCAGGTACCAGCAACAGTTGGATCGGCGGCTGACCAGCTTGCGCGAATTGGAAAAAAAAGCCCTCACGCCGGAGAATGTCCAGGAGTTCCGGGAAAACATGGTCGAGTTGACGCGGGATAGCGGCTGCACGCTGCGTAGGATTCGCGTGCAGGATCCGCAATTGCGGGATTGGCTGGAAAACGACGACCCCCTGCAATTTCACACCCCCACGGAGAAAGAAACCAAGACACCGTATCAATTGCAAACCCAGCAGCTTTCGATCCAGGTGACCGGACCATTGGCCAATATTCGGGCAATGCTGGACAAATTATCGCGCATGGATCGCTATTTTGACACCGCCGGCTTTGTGCTCAATCGTTCGAGTGAAGACACGGGCTTGGTGGATTTGGATTTGCAATTGTTGCTGTTTGATTTGGTTAAGCCTAGCACGGCGGCTAATTGACAGCCGCAGAATCGGGACCGGGCGACTTCACGGATGAAGCCAAATGCACGCACTGCCAGGGAAGCGACAACTTTGCTTTAGCCCGCCGAATTCCGGGCTGCTGCGCGCCGCTGTCACCGCGTGGCTGCTGCTAGCGCAATTGGCTGGACCCGCGTTTTTGTTCGCGCAAACTCCGCTGTCGGATTCTTCGATTTTATCCGACCAAATGCGGGCCAAGCTGTTGACCACGGGCAGCATCACGCTCCGCGACGCCAATTTTATTGAGGCGCTGTTTGCCATTCGCCGCGCCTGGGACGTGAATATTGTCGCGGGTAATGATCTAAAGTCCGAGACCGTTAATTGTGAATTTGTCGATACCCCGCTGCACGAAGTCCTGGATACGATCCTCAGCTCCCGGGGTTATTGTTATCGCCCCGTGGGAAATTCGCTCATCGTGGCCAAGCTAGAAGACACCGACGCCCTCAAACCGCTGTTTGAATCGGCCGTCATCCCCATTCAAAATGTCAACCCGGAAGAGATCGTCCCCGCGGTCACGCTGTACCTTTCCAAGTTTGGCAAAATCCAGCCGGTTCCCGGCGCGCGACGCATCATGGTCCTGGATTATCCCGACCGGATCGAATTAATTCGCGCGAAAATTGCCGAGTTTGACAGCGCCGCTGCGGGAAATACCCCCGCCGATACCGCACAACCGGGAACCATCGTGGGTGATGCGGGCGGAGCTACTCCGGGACCGCAACAACCGCTTAAAGTGGCGTATTTCCGCCCTCAATTTGTCAAGGCGGAAACCTTGGTCCCTCCCCTGCAACAATTGCTCAGCGTGTATGGGCGTGTTTCGGCAATTCCGTTGGAAAATCGCATCTTGGTCGTGGACACCCCCGAAAAACTAGAGCTTATCACCGAAGCCATCAAAACCCTAGACGTTCCCCGCCCGCAAGTTCGCATTTACGCGCTGATCTATGACGCCAGCATGAGCGATGTGGCAAAACTAGGCGTGAATTGGAGTTCCGTAGCCAAGGGGAATAACCTGGACGCGGCGGGGGTCGCCCAGGATCAATTGGCGTTAAACACCATTACCGCCGCCGCTCCAGCCGCCGGTGCCGCCAACGGCGCGCTTACCGTGTTAAGTCTAAATAGCAATCTGGACTTGAATAGCGTCATCAATGCCTTGGCAACCCTCAAGGACTCGCGCTTATTGGCCGACCCCAATGTGTCCGTGGTGGATAATGAAACCGCCAGGATAGAAATTGTCACCGAGATACCATATCAACAATTGACACAAAGCTCTGGCGGGGGAAATATCGGCACCACCGCGTTCCGAGAAGCGGGCGTGACGCTCAATGTGACCCCCCAAATCGCCCATGACGGCACGATCCTGATGAAGGTCAATCCCAAGTTCAGCTTGCTGACCGGCTTTACGCCCCAAGACAATCAACCGATTATCGACCGCCGCGAGACTAACACCACCGTGCGCGTTTCAAATCGGCAAACAATTGTCCTGGGGGGGTTGCGTCAACGTAGTTCCATTGACGAAAACAGCGGGATCCCGTTTCTGAAGGATATTAAATTTTTGGGGATCGGGTATCTCTTTAAATATCGCGAAACATCTAAAAGGGACAGCGAGTTGCTAGTCTTTATTACCCCTGAAATCATGGACTTTGAGGGGTTTAACCGGGTGCGCGATCAGAACACGTTTTACGCCTCCCAGGAATGTCTGGATAGCCAGGCGGATTCACTAACCCCACTCCAATGCCAGGGTCCTTATTGCGATAAATGCGGCAAACATCATCATCGCAAACGAATTGTGGATCAGCGGTACCCGCCGGTCGCCGGTACTTTTGACGATGCCGGAATACCCGCGGATGCCATCCTGGTGGAGGATCGACCCGCTCCCTCTACTGGCGCGCCGGTCAGCATCGCGCCAGAATCAGCCAGCACCAGCGAGGTCCTTCCCCCGGTCGCCCCCAACAGCGCGGGAAGTCTTCAGAATCCTCCTTTACGGCAACCCACTCCCGCGCCGACAACGACCGAGCCACTCCCTCCCATCGAACCAAACGGCCCCATCCCTCCGCGGTTACAACCCGTCCCCCCCGTACAGCCCAATTTACGCGAGTCGGCGATTCGCTACCCTGGCACCGCACAACAGGTGTCAAATCTACAACCCGCGAAACTTCAATCACCTCCATTGCCAGCCCCCCATCAAACTAACAGTAGTGTCAAAGTGGTGTTGCCAGGAAATCGACCATTGATCGCCCCCCTGCCCCCCGCCGCGCCAATGACCACCCCCCAACAACGACTTGCGCAACGCCCTCCAGCGTCTTTGTCTCCGGTAAGCGGCGCTAAAAACGCGACGCTTTCATCCCAGGCAAGCTCCGCAAACAAACCGCCGCAACCCGGAAAAGAGGCGGCCTCCAACAGTTGGTTATTTCCCGCAAATTCCTCGACTAAGCCCTCCCCCTCCAAAAAACCAGCGAAGCCGCGGACTAGCGGTATCAAACCTTCGCACTTTTAATAAGCTGGAAAAATAGTCTTTTCAGTGTGAGAATTAATGCCGCTCAACATTTAAACCGTGGCGTCCCGGGGCCGAGCCGCCGCGACCCGCTCCGCTTGCGGCAAGTTCTTATAAAAGGGGTCCAGCGGATAACATCCGCTTTCGATATGCAAACGGGCGGCGGTGGTGCAATCGCTGAATGTCCGGCAAATTTGCTTGCGTACAAGATTGCCCCCACCCAACACATCCTGCGGCAACGTCGGATAAGAAAGCACCATTCTGCCCAACCCCACAAAGTCCGCCCAGCCAGCCCGCACGACACCTTGGGCCACGTGCGGCAGATACTCTTGTAAATACGAATACCCCGATCCAACACATAACAATTGCGGAAACCGTTCCTTGCAAATTCGCGTGGCGGTGATCTGCCGTGCCACGCCCACCAACGGGTCCTCCGGGGGAAGGTAACCATCGCTAGGGGGATAACTGGCGGGGCGTAGAATGTGCGGATTATAGTAAGCGCTGCCAGCGGAAAGGTTGACCAGGGAAACCTGGCGTTCCATGAGCCAGTTTATTAACCGCAATGGTTCCGTCAGGTCATATTCCAACGGGTTATCGGGATTAACGCCAAAACCCCATTCATAAGGAAGCAATTGCGCATGGGGAACAGGCTGCCCTGACCCAGGCCCCGCCTCAAACGGGATCAAGTCAAACAGACTGAGGCGAACCCCCAGACCCAGCCGTGGCGCCGCGGCTTTGACGTTATCAATAATTTTTAGTAACAATCGGCAACGACCCGCCAAATCACCTCCATAATCTCCGGGACGGCGCCGCGCGCCCAGAAATTCATGCAGGCAGTACCCATGGCAGGCTTTGATATCCACAAAATCAAATCCCGCGGCATCCGCGGTTTGCGCGGCCAGCACATAATCAACCACCAGTTGTTCCAACTCTGCATCTTTCCAGATCAAGCGGTCATTCGCGCTGTCGATGCCAAACTTGGCGTCCAAAATAGGATGCCGACAGGCGATTTTAGGCTCTAACTGGGTGGAGTTTGGTCGGGAAAACCGCCCCGAATGCGTTAATTGCAAGCCCACATAACTATCGTCGGGGGAATGCCCGGCTTGCTCATGGGCGGCTAGCAATTCCAACCGCAACCGCCGTAGGCCCGACAAATGCGCGGGCGTGGCCAGTAATTGCCGAGGGTTGGCGCGCCCCGCTGGTTGTACAGCCGCGGCTTCCCCTCCCCAAATCAGTTTTGCGCCGCTACGACCAAAATTTTGCCAACGGCGAAAAACCAACTCCGACGGCGTGCCGTCGGGATGGGCATCCCAACCTTCCATGGGTTGAATACACCAGCGATTACCAATGACGCGATTTCCCAACATGTACGGCGCGGCCAGGGGAGACGCGGCGGAGGTCAACACCTCTTTGTCCAACGGCAAATCCAAATTCAATTGCCGCAACCTATCCTGCAAGGCGGCGGGGGATTTAAATTGGGCCAGTTTGGGAAAGGAAGTCACGGCTATTCCTTGCCCTGAATTTTATAAATGGCTTTATCCGTGCGGATGTATAGCGCTTGTTCCAGGGCAATTGGTGAGGCCATGATAGCGCCATCCAACTGGTTATCAGCCAATTTTTCAAACTTTACTCCTGGATTGATGACAGTCGTTACCCCGTCCGTGTTACAAAATAATACCTTCCCATCCACAAACAGGGGGGATGCGCAGAATTTTCCCCCCAGGCGTTCCGTCCAATGAACGGTTCCCTGACGGGCATCCAGACAGGTGGCAACACCATTATCATGGACCAAAAATAACTCGTTACCCACCAAAAGCGGGGAAGACATGCTGGGGACCTGCTTGCCATACCGCCAAGCGATGTGCGGTTCCGGTATTTTACCCTGACCGTCTAATTGCACCGCGAGCAATTCCGACTTCATAAAACTGGTACACATAAACATTTTTCCGTGTCCCGTGACCGGCCGGGGGACAATCGAAAACCCGAGTGCCCCGTAATTCAATTTCCACAATTCCTGGCCATTCGCCGGATCATAGGCATATAGCCAATCCGCGGCGGGGGATAACAATACCTCGCGCTCAGTTCCTTGCCAGTTTTGCTTTACGATCAGGGGAGTTCCGTACGCCTTTTTCAACTGCTTGTTGCTATTCAGCTCGCCCGTGCGATCTGTGCGCCAGGCCAGCTCCCCCGTGGCTTTATCAAGGGCGACAATATATTGATAGTCGCTCCCATCACAGTGAAAAATAAGCTTGTCGTCATGCAGAATGGGCGTGCTGCCGGGACCATTTTCGTGCATGATCACCAATTTTTGATTCGTCCAGATAACATTCCCCGTGGAAGTATCCAGGCAGGCATTGCCAAACGCTCCAAAGTGACAATAGAGACGATCCCCCTCGATGACGGGTGTGGGTGAGGCGAAACTATTTAGAGTGTGAATTTGCTGGGGTTCGTCGACCTCTAGCAATTTAACCTGTTTGACTAATTCCCCGGTTTGGGGATCCACGCCTAGGGCAAAAAAATCGACATGTCCCGCAATATCCAGTGGTTGATCCCCCGTGTTAACTTTCAGTCGTTTTTGCTTTAGTTCTTCGCTGGCGGGTTGAACCTCGGCGCAGGTCATCCATAACAGTTTCCCTGCGGTCACGGGGGAAGACCAACCTTTGCCGGGCAAAGGCGTTTTCCAAGCGATATTTTGGGTTTCGCTCCAAGTTGACGGGATATTGGTTGCCCGGGCATGCCCTTGACCGGTGGGTCCGCGAAATTCCGGCCAAGTTTTGTCCTCCGGGGATAATTCCACGGCGTACCCCCTTAACAACACCGCCGCCAACGCCAAGGAAACAATAAGGCCACGTCTCGAAATAATCTTCATCATAAACAGCGTTCCCGAATGTTTGATTTGCAAATGAGAATGGTTGGTTGGCATAAAGTCCGTTCATGGGAGTAAGGCGTTACTAGAAATTGGGTCCATTCCCGGATATTTTTAGGGGGACCAAATTCACTGTTAATTTAGCCCAGTAGGGAAGCGACGTCTACAGACCGCGGTGCGTCGCGTGCGATGTGCCCCTTACGGTCGCACGTTTTTTCCCGGTGAATTTATTTGATTATTGGATGCTGCATTACCTTTTCTCAACGGGTGGCACATGCCGGCGACAACTACCGAGCAAAAACTGCGTGGGATCTTTACCCCTAATTTGGTTCCCCTGGATGAAAATGGCGAGATCCATGAGACCGAACTGCGCCGATACACTGACTGGTTGATAGAGCGCGGCGTGCATGGGCTGTACCCCAATGGTTCCACCGGCGAATTTCCCCGCTTTACCGCCGAGGAACGCCAACGAATCATCCAGATAGTCTGTGATCAGGCGCAAGGCCGGGTGCCGGTCCTGGCGGGAGCGGCGGAAGCCAACACCCGTGAAACCCTTCGCGCCTGCGAAAAATATCAAGAATATGGCGCGCGGGCGGTGGCCATTGTCGCCCCATTTTATTACAAGCTCGGCCCCGAAGCGGTTTATGCCTACTTCCGCGAAATTGCCCAAAATTCGCCA
Source organism: Pirellulales bacterium (assembly GCA_033762255.1). Classification (NCBI taxonomy): domain Bacteria; kingdom Pseudomonadati; phylum Planctomycetota; class Planctomycetia; order Pirellulales; species Pirellulales bacterium. Next base: position 184,712 of record JANRLT010000008.1, read on the forward strand.
ATCGATGTGACACTTTACAATATTCCCATGTTTGCCAGTCCGATTGATGTCGCCACGATTCAGCGATTGGCGGAACTTCCGAAAATCGTGGGGATCAAGGATTCGACCGGCGACTTTAGCCTGATGCAACGGATGATGCGGGCTGTGCGGCCGATTCGACCCGACTTTGTTTTTTTGACCGGCTGGGACGCCGCCCTGGTCCCGATGTTATTAGGGGGGTGCCAGGGAGGTACCCACGCCAGTTCCGGCGTTGTGCCAGAATTAACTCGCCAGATTTTCGACTATACCCAACAGGGAAAAAATGACCTTGCCTGGAAATTACAGGCAGTACTGGCGGAGTTGTTTGATAAAATGTTACTGAATGTGGAATTTCCAGAAGGATTCCGCCTGGGAGTGGAAATTCGCGGGTTTAGGATGGGCCGGGGACGCCAGCCCCAGACGACGATTCAAGCCGCACAACTAAAGGAATTGCGCGGCCAACTCGAGCAGATACTAGCCGAATCCCTGACGACGCTGCCGACAGATTACACTAATCGCAAGTAATTATTGCGCGGTTTTTACACAATTTACCAAAGGATTCCGCAACTCCGTTGGAGTAGGAGTTCACTGGTTTTGTTCTTTTCCCAGGGTTGTTCGCTGCGCTCCAACCCGTGGGCTTTGTTACAGAACCGCGTTGCGGTAGCAGATTACCGCGAAGCGGTTATGGAACTCAGCCCAGGGTTGCCGCGCAGCGGTTACCCTGGGTCTAACGCAAGCCAAGAATCCTACCGCAACGCGGTTGCGTCATGCCGTAATTATCATTAACAGTTCACGTCATCACAAAATGCTAGCTGCGCTGTATTTGGTTAGAAAGCGTATTAAATTGCTCACTCACCTTGGAAAAATATGACATTCGCATTTGACGAATAGCCAAAACAAAAAAAGCCTTGGACATAATTGTCCAAGGCTTTTGTGAATTGTTGCTGTGTGTGTGTACGGTCTGGGCAGTACAAGGATAATCGAAACTAGTTCGTGCAAAACTAGCTAACCCGGCGACGCCAAGTCAAAGCCAAACCGCCAATGCCAGCCAAAGCGGCCAAGATCATTGTGCTGGGCTCAGGAACAATCCCATCCGGGGGAATGCTTTGACGGAGGGTAAAGGAACGAACATCGGGTGGCAAATTCGGTACGTCAATGCGGAACTGGTAAAATTCTGCACCGGTGGAGTGAAGGCCGTTGTTGAAAAGCAGCACGTCTTCGTTTAATACGACATTGGTAAATGCTGTCGCATTTGGAGCGGTGTCATAAGTCGGACCGTCAAAATCCAACCCATCTCCGGCGGGAGAGGGAACAAAGCCGGCACCTACGCCAAAGCCCAATTCCATCCGATAAAAACGCCAGTTATAGCCAGTGTTGTTATCGACGGATTCGAACAATTTGTATTCGGTAGTGCCATTTGTCGGGTCGACATTGAAAACAATGTCAATGTAGCCCGGATTGTCAAAACGCTTGATCGGCACTGTGATGTTGTTGTCAAACTCACCACCGCCAACCTGATTATCGTTGTCTTTGTTGAATGAGTTGACCACGGGAACTTGCACAGTTCCCAAACCGGGACCAGTCCCAGCCTGGAGACCGAACATTTGCACGCCAGTGATCATACCGGCTTGCGAATCTTGTGCAAAAGAAATGCACAGCGCAGCGGAAGCGGCTGATAAAAGAAGTTTTCGGAAAGCTGTAGTCGGCACAAGCTGCCCTTTCATAGTTGAAGGAAACTGCTACTCAGCCAAGTGTGTAGTCTAGCACGTGTGGGATCTATTCACTCAATCCGCAAAATCAGCAATGACTGTTGCTCATCGCACAAATCTCACTTCAGAGATCATAACTTACACCCCGCACATAAAGCAATAATTTGGCAAAAATAATCGGCAAATGTAGCAAAATCGATAGAACAGTCTATTTTAAGTATTTTAACCACTAAAAAAGCCATAAATATGAAATAGAAAACACCAATCCAATTAATTTACCAACCCGTGTTACAATTATTTCTAAAAAACACCAAAAAATTTGCTCCCATTTCCCACGAAATGACTCGTTTTTCAGCCTGGAACCCCCAATTACTCAAAACCAATCCTCCACCTTGCAGTTCCATGCTCCCGCGGGAGCCGCCACGGTCGCGGAGTAGCCTGGTTCCAGCTCGAGGTGTTGTAAACGCCAGCCAACCGCGTCCCCCGAGCTGTCATGGATCGCAAGTAAGCGTGCAGGCAGGTTCGGTCTTGCCTGAACAGTAAAGTTGGCCAAAGGGTAGCTCAACCCTTGGCCTATGGCTTTGATAAAAGCCTCTTTTTGCGTCCAAATGGCAAAAAAACCAGCCACTTGCTGGTTAGCGGGTAACTCTTGCCATTCGGCAAATTCACCGGAAGAAAAGAACCGCTGCGCTAAATCGGCCAATTTCTCTTCCTTGCGATACTGTTCAACATCGATTCCCACGGTGGCTAGATTTGTCACGGCCACTAGGGCCAGATCGCCCGTATGGCTGATATTAAAGTGGCCATAATCTGTTCCCCGGCATTGCTCCCGCGAGACTGCTGGTCGGCCATGCCCGTTATAAACAAAGCTAATTTCCTGGGGTAAAACCCGCAAAATCCCGGCTAAAATCCGCCGCAGCACCCCTCTGCCGACAATGAATCGGTGTTGGAGGCTTTCTCCCCGGAAACGATCGGCCCTGACTATTTCATCCTCCGACAAAATTTGCCGCAAGGATGCTACCTGCTCAGTAGGAGCATCCAGGCAAAGTCGCCAAATTTTGATCCACGGAGAGTTGGCCATATAATACAATCAACTGAACAACAATAAATCGCTACTTGGCGAACCATGCACGCTGCTTAAACCAGTTGCACTTGTTGACTCAACGACGCTAGCCAATTAACTCAATTGGCTGAATGTGGTGGCAATCCGGCTAAAAATCCACGATTATTTGTGCCGCAAGCCTACCGCAAAAAAACAACCTGACCTGCCATTATTCTTGACAGAAATGCGAACTCCGGGCACAACAAATGCATCACCTACCCATGGGTCGCCACAACAGCCGCCAAAAGCTGTTAATCCCAATTTTGCAGGATGAAGGAACCCTTTTCAACTGAACTTACACGTGACAGAACTGCAAAGAAGTCAAAGCGTTGCTCGCGAAGCCGCCATTTTGGTCGGTGTCCTGCTGGATCAACGGATCACCGAGGAAGAGCCGTTGGAAGAATTAGCCGGGTTGGTAACTTCCGCCGGCGCCCGGGTGGCCGGCAAACTAACCCAGCGACGGGACGCGCCCGACATGACCACCTATGTCGGCAAAGGCAAATTGGAAGAACTGCAAAGTCTGGTCGAGGCCTCGGATGCCGATTGCGTGGTGTTTGACAATGATCTAAACCCCGCCCAAACGCGCAATCTTGAGCAAGCCCTCAAGGTCAAAGTCTTGGATCGCACCGAGTTGATCCTGGATATCTTTGCCAACCGCGCCCAAACCTATGAGGCTCGTTTGGCGGTCGAATTGGCCCAATTGCAGTATTCACTCCCCCGCTTGAAACGAATGTGGACCCACTTGTCCCGTATTAAGGCGGGGATAGGTATGCGTGGGCCGGGCGAAAAGCAACTTGAAGTGGACCGCCGCTTGGCAGAAAAGCGAATTCACGAGTTACAAACCGAATTGCATGAAATTCTCAAGCGAAAAGAGCGCCTGGTCGCCAGCCGGAACGACCGGATGACGGTATCCCTCGTGGGTTATACCAATGCCGGTAAAAGCACGCTCATGAACGCGCTTACGGGGGCGGGGGTCCTGGCGCAGGACCAATTATTTGCCACGTTGGACACCCGGACACGGCGTTGGCAACTGCCGGGCTGGGGTCCCGTGTTGCTAAGCGATACCGTCGGTTTTATTCGGGATTTGCCGCATAGCTTGATCGCCAGTTTTAAGGCCACGTTGGAAGAAGCCCGGCAGGCGGATTTACTGTTGCATGTGG